>JAQCEV010000167.1 GCA_027618515.1 Chloroflexota bacterium
AATGGGAATGAGCGACGCAGTATCTGGATGTCCCCGTGGGCGGCATCGGTGGATGACTTCATGCGGTGCGACGTCGCGGGCGTGCTGGATGGCGGGTCGTAGGGTGCGCTGTCGGCTTTGCGCCGGCCGATCGCGGCCTCTTGGTCGTCGACCGATTGGCGTTCCCAGCCATCAAGGTCCTCTACGATCTTTCGAAAGACCATGAATGAACCGTCTTGCCGCGTTGCGTCTTCGTCGCCGATCAGCGCGACCGGGTTCTTGGCGTCACCATGGGGATTGCCCGTGCCATCCACGAACCCCAGCAAACCACGGGAGCCGGGTACGCCGAAGCCTACCTCGTAGTCACGTACGCTAAACGCCCCCGCTAGATGCCGGCGGATGTCCCGCTCAACGGTGTTCAGCACGCCCCGATCGTCCGTACCCACTTGGATAATCACGTCAGCTTGTGCTTCGGTAGGCTGGAACTTGTCGCCTTCCCAGCCCGGCATCAAGCGAAGGCCGGGAGGCATGGTGCTCGTCTTGCCGATCTTGTCGAACAGAGGAGCGCCGAACCCGATGGTCACGGTGAGTGATACTCCTCCGTACCAATCATGGAGTCGTTCGGAAACGTCTGCCCATAGCTGGTCGAGCTTGGCCTGTGCGGCGGCGGCATCTGCCAGATCGAACGTCATGATAAGAATGTGCTTTTGGGTGCGTCGAGGACGCCTCGTTGAACGGTCATGTCGTCTATCCCTCCTGAGTCGATAGGCGACAGCCTACCAGCAACCGCGCCCGTGTGCCTCACTGAGCCGCGAGGGTGAAACAATCCTGGGACTTGCGCAGTCCGAAGCCACGGGAGTCGGAGGGAGCCGTCCGCAGTGGGAGCGGGCTTCCAGGACGACGGGCAGGGCTGGGGTGAACCCTGGCGCTGCTTGGTGAACTGTAGTGGCGTTTTCCATCTAGCGGTGCCCGGGGCCTCCGATCTCAACTCTGATGTTTGGCCGAGTAGCGTCGCTAAGCGATGGCTTTGGTCTCCTCTAGCCGAGCCCGTTCGTCTGGTGAGAGGCCCAGCAGCGTGTTGAACACGTAGTCGTTCGCGCCTGCGAAGACTGGTCTGCCGTCCATCTCTTTTCTGCCCGGCGTTGCTGACAAGTGGATCGAGAGCCCCGCGACGTCCATAGGCCCTGACTCGGGGTCGTCCACTGGCACGACGAAGTTGCGGGCACGCAGATGCGGATCGAAGTACACGTCCTCGCCCGATTGCACCGCGCTGGCGGCCACTCCCACCTTCTGGAGTCGGTACATGACTTGGCGGGGCGTGTAGTCCAGTGTCCACGCTGTGATGATCTCGTCGAGTTCGCCAATGTTGGCAAGGCGATCTGCCAGCGTAGCGAAGCGACCATCGGCGGCAAGCGTTGGCCTCCCGATCGCGGTGCACAGCGCTTGCCACTGAGTGTCGTCCGCGCACACGATGGCGCAGTATGCCTCTGTGCCCCGGCATGTGTAGATGTCGTATGGAGCTGCGAAGGCCCTCCGATTTCCGGCGGGCTGCCAGTCTCGATTGTTGATCGACGACTCTAGGAGCCCTACTTCCAACGCTGCGGCGAGGGCTTCCGATTGCGCTATCTCGACCTCTTGGCCCGTTCCGATAGTGTCTCGGGCATGGAGCGCAGCCATCACCACCAGTGCTCCATGGGCGCCCCCGAGGAAATCCGGGATCGCGCCCTTGCCACGCATGGGCATCGGAGTGTCGGGGTGGCCCCAGATGTAATACATGCCGGAGTCCGCCATCAGCTGGGCCCCGTGGGAGGCGTATTCACGTCCGGGGCCGGTGCTCCCATACCCAGGCATGCTGAGAACCACGATGTTCGGATTGATCTTCCGGAGCGACTCATAGCCTAGGTTGAAACGCTCGAGCGTCCCCGGCCGGTAGTTGTTCACCAGTACGTCGCTCTGTTCCGCCAGTCGTTTGACGAGTTCCTGCCCTTCGGGGTGGTGCAGATCCACGGTGATGCTCTGTTTGTTTCTGTTGAGTTCAGTGTATGTCCCGGCCCGACCTTCGCGCTGGGTGTCGAAGAGACCCGATTCGATCTTGATGACTTCTGCACCGTAGTCGGCGAGCAGTCGGGTGCAGAATGGGCCCGCCCACGCCCGGGTGAGATCGATGACACGCACGCCAGCTAGTGGAAGTTGCGTGTTGTCCGTGGCTGAAGAATGGGTAGTGAGGAAGGGGATCCGTTGGCCCATCTCCCGGAGGATCTCCGCTCGGTGCTCATCCAGTTGCGGTGCTGTCCGGTCGAATCGAGGAGGGGTACCACTCAAAACCCAAGGGAATCCTGGCATGCGCAGGGTTCCCAGTACTGGATGAGCGATCTCGCTGAACCATTCGCGTGCCGCCAGTTGTTCGCTGCGGCCCACCTCCGTGAAGGTGTTGACAGGCGCAACGGGCAATCCTCTCTTGCGTGCTCCGTGCAGAAACTCCTCTGTGGTCATGGTCAGTGCGAACTCTTTGATGAGCTCGTCCGCGACCTCAGCGCTTTCGTTGCGTGCTTCCACATCCAGCCAGTACGGATCGTTGAGGATGGGATTGTCGATCCACTCCACCAAGCGCTTCCAAAGTTGGGCGAAGTGGATGTTCATGACGACGTATCCGTCAGAGCACTCGTAGCAGTTAACGCCAGCCACATTGGTGGCAGAGCCGAAGCGGCGCATGATTTGCGTTGCAGCGGAGAAGCGGCCGATGGGCATGGACGATGAGGATGTGATCATCGCTTCTTGAAGCGAGACATCCACGTGCTGACCTGCGCCCGTGGTTCGCCGAGCGTAGAGCGCCAGCAATGTGCCCAGCGCGGCATGGGTCCCGCCGATATGGAAACTGGGGTCGCCAGGGCCAGCGCAAGGCTGGTTGCCTTCGTCACCTACGTTAAACATCCAGTCCGACATGGCCTGCGCGACGAGATCGTTGCCCTGCCAGCCCGCGTGCGGGCCGGTTTGACCGAACGGTGTGATGGAGGCCTGTACAACAGCT
>JAQCEV010000061.1 GCA_027618515.1 Chloroflexota bacterium
TAGCCGTATCGTCTTGGCCGCCAGCCACCTCAGTGGGTTCCCATCCTCGATCACACCGGGTGGTTGTGTAGCTGGAAGTGCGGGTGGTTCAACTGCCAGGGCTTCGTCGTGACTCGTGAATGACCATTCCTGCGTCGCACCACCGTCCACCACGGCGACTGATACGAGCTCGCTGGAGGCCCGATTCATGCGAATCCACGTGGTCTTCCCTGGCCCTGGACGCGCTACGATCTGATACGCCTGCACGCCCCCAACCATCGTCTCGCTCACCACGATATTGCCACTGACATCAATCGTGCTCAGCAGATGCTGTGCAGGCGAAACTCCCTCGTTGAGAAAGCCCAAGTTGTAGCGCGCGATGTCGCTTCCGATCGCCCATTGTCCATCGGTTCGGTTGGGCGACCGCATGTAGGTGATTTCTTGGCTCCTGATTTCCTGGTATGCGGGTAGTAGTAGACAGTCGGTCGGTGCAGGGGCACCAGGGACAGCTGGGGGACAGACCGGAAGTGACATGACTGCCTCGTAGAAGCCAGGCGCCACCCAGACCCCTGTCATCTCCACCTGTGCAACGTTGCCTTGTGCGACCTCCAGCGTAAACCGGTACGCGTCGAGCTCTGCAACCGCCGCTCTGGCGTCGGCCAGCGCTACGTCCGCAGATGGAGGACGCGGCGTTGGCGTCGGGGTGGGAGGTATCGGAGTCGGTGTGGCCGTGGCGGTCGGCGTTGCAGTCGGAAGCAACGTCCTCGGCGTTGGCGTCGCGTCAGGGCCGCTGCACGCGGCGATAGCCAGCGCAAGCGCCAACAAGGCGACGGGGATGCGAGCAAAATCGATATGGGTAAATGTAAACACCACTGGACGATACATGTTCAGGGCCGCGACTGCCATGGCCGGGCTGAGCGGGTTACGGCTGGGCTGCCAGCGCGATGGCTCCCAATGCCCCGGCCTCGATACCCAGCGCTGGCGGAGCAACACGGGTCTGCTTGCCCATGTCCGCGAAGGCCAATTCCCGCATGCGCGCAACTGATGGCGCGATGTACGAGTCCCACTCGTTGGATAAACCACCGCCGATGACGATGACCTCCGGGTCCAAGATATTCACCACGCTCGTCAGCGCCGTACCCATATGCTCGATCGCGTTCGCCACCACCGACGACGCCAGCGCATCGCCAGCGCGAAGCGCATCGAAGATCGCAATCGCATCGAGCTCGCCCCCCGCCGATTCCAGCGACGACCGCTCGCCCGCAGCCATCCGCTCGTTGGCGATCCTCGCTAGAGCGGTTCCCGAGCAATGGGACTCCCAGGCACCAGGTGTGCGGCTGCGACCGTAGGGCCCGTGGGTGTCTACCGTGATATGGCCTATCTCGCCTGCGAAACCGGACGTGCCGGTGTACACCTCGCCGTTCAGGACGATGCCCCCACCGATTCCCGTGCTGATGGTGATGAACAGCAGGTTCGTCGTGCCTTTGCCCACGCCGAATCGCTGCTCTGCCAGACCCGCGAGGTTCGCGTCGTTCCCGATGACCGTCGGGATATTCCAGCGTTCGCGGAACATGGACACCAAGGGGGCGTCCGCGATCTGAGGCATCTGCGGACAGGAGACAAGCATCCCCCGCTGCGGGTCAACAGCGCCTGCGGCAGCGATGCCTGCTCCACGGATGGACGCTGATTCAACACCTGCGTTTGCAACCGCCTCGCGCGCAGTTTGTACGATGACATCGACGATGACATCGGCTCTCTGGTCGGCTTGCGACGGATTGACCGCGCGCCCCAGCATGCGACCCGTAGCGTCTCCCACGACCGCGAGGGTCTTGGTGCCGCCGACATCGATTCCAACGTAGAGCGGAACTGCGGAGGTCACTTGGCTTTCGGGCCCTGCTTGCCAGCGGGCTTGGCGCCGTTCTGGCTGAAGCCACCAGGCTCGGCGAGGCTATTCATGAGACGCAGATGATCTTCCAGCAGCCGTGTGGTGAGGAAGTTTTCGCGGACGTGCTCGCGCCCCACGTGCCCCAACATGTCCCGCACTGGCGGGTCGTCGAGCAATTCGCTGATGCAACGGGCGAACTCTTCCGTGTTCTGCGCCACACGACCGGCCCGCCCGCCCGCGAGTTGCATGGGAATGCCCCCTGCGGGGCTACCGACGAATGCTTTGCCCTTCCAAAGGGCTTCAGCAACGACCAAGCCGAAGCCTTCGCGGATCGACTTCTGCATCAGGACATCTGCCGCACTCTGAAAAGTGTTGACCTCCAGGTTGCCGACACCATTGAGATTCGTCAGAACGTGGATGTCGTAGTCTTCGCCCGCTTTGCGAACGATGCGCTCGTAGAACGACCACGCTTCCGGGTCATCGTTGGCCATCGAAGCGACCATGATGAGCTGAAGTTCTGGGCGTGTGATCTTCAGCATCCGGTAGACATCGATCACCCCAAGAGGATCTTTCCAGGGATCGAAGCGAGAGATCTGGGCGATGATCGGCCTGTCCGGGTCGATCTCGTAGCGATCCAGAACCTCACGAACCACCTGAGGGGAAATCTCTGAATTCTTGGTGCTCGTGGGGTCGATAGCAGGCCGGATGACAGCGAGCTTTGGCCCCTCGATCGTTCCCTTCACGTACTCTTCCATTGTGAAGATCATCGCGTCGTAGCCCTGAACGTAGCCCTTCAGGAAATCCCATACCTCTGGCAGGGATTCAGTCGTGTCCAAGTGGCAGCGCCAGATCCATTTGGCGCCGAGCACCTTAGGATCGCGTTCACGGATGTAGTGGAGCAGGCCTGCCGGCTGCGGGTCATGCACGATCACGAAATCGTAGTCACCGTCGATGCCGTCGGCGTTGGCCTTGTTCGTGTCGCGCCACATGTCCGCCATCGTGTTGTTCCACGGGATATACATGCCCTGCATCGCGTTGTGCATGCTCTTGGAAACGTTGAAGAAATCGGGGCTAGCCTCGATCACCCGCCAATCGGCTTCGATGCCCAGATCCTGGAGCAGCGGGATGAACGTGGCGAGGATTTCAGCGACGCCTCCTCCGTACGACGTGGCGTTGATGTGGAGGACTTTCGCTCCCTTGAGAGGAGCAGCAAGATCTCTGATTCGTTGGATGACTTCTTCACCAACGAAGGGAATGTAGGCCTGAAGAGACCGGGGAGTGACTGCTACGCTGGTAGGCATTATTCGGACGCGCTCCGCCCTGACCGCCCTGGTAGCACTTGCTGGAAGAGCTTGAGGTAGCCGGCTAAATAGTGGGTGATCAGATGACGCTGCGCGATGCGATCCTTCGCGGCGGCGCCGATGCGTTCGGCCGTTGCGGGCTCATTGAGCAGCCCAAGTATCGCGTGAGCTTGCTCCGGGGGCGTATCAGCCAGAACCCCAACCAGAGGGCGGGTCAGCACTGCTTCTGCCACCGGGCTCCGGCCGCTAACGATGGGTTTTGCCTGCCACATCTCCTCAAGTAGTTCGATGGAGATTCCGCGCGGCATGCCTTGATGGATCAGCACCGTGGCTTGATCCCTAAGTGTGGTCAGTTCAACGTTGCCCACTCGATCCATTTCGGTGAGAACCGTGACATCTCCGATAGCCCGCCCGCGCTCTCGAAGGTGGTTCAACGCTTGGGCGTTGTCTGGGGCGTCGCCGAGTAGATCAACGACCACCAGTTGCACGTCGGGCCGTTGAGCCTTGACGAGTTCGTAGGTGTCTAGGACGCGTAACGGGTCGTCCTCGCGCAGGCTGAGAACGATCTGGGCGAGGATCGGTCGGTTGGGGTCTATCCCACGCTGATCCATGATCGTTTGCTTCATGGCGGTCGATACGGCGCCAGATCGCGGACCAAGGGGATCAACCCCTGGCGGGATAACAACATTGCGCTTGGTCGGCGCGTCAGCCCTTATGAACGGCTTGTAGTCATAGATGGAGGCTGCGAAGTGATCGGCGTAGGGCCGGATGAGCGACCAAGATTCCGAGACTGCGGCGTGGTAGTCACGGTGAGAGTCCCAGAGCCAAGCGCCAGCCGGACGCTTGCCCGTGAGCTGTGTGATGGCGTCGTAGATACCCACCGAAGCGGTGTGGTGCACGATCACGATATCGAAATCTTCGTCGAACAGGCGAGCGTTGGCGGCGTTGAATTCCAGCCAAGCCTTCTCGATCTCGGCGGACCACTCAACCTGTCCGCCCGAAAGGGCCCTCCGGATGTCGCGATCCATATCAAGGAACTCGGCAGACACACGAACCTGCTGCCAGTGCGCGTCGAGACCAAGGTCAGAGAAGAGAGGGACGGAGCTGTGTAGAAGGCTCCTGACTGCCCCACTGGCCCCGGGCGAGGACAGCGCGAGTATCCGTTTGCCCGCCAAGGGCTTGGCCAGTCGACGCAACTCGTCGATAGCGGCTTGTCCAACTACGGGGGTGTAGTCGTTGATGGAGTGTGTGCTTACGGCGACGCTGCCGGACATTCGCCCCTACCTGTTATCTAGTTAGCGAACTATCTGGCCAGTGAAGGTTCAGACACCTCCATCTCTAACAATGGTGGCCACCTTAGGAGGCTCTGGTCAAGAGCGTGGGCACGCGGTTTCCCATGCGTGTTTCGCACCCGCGCCAACCGGTGTCTATAATCGGCGCGCAGCGACGCAGTCGTCTGCGAACTATCCAGCGTGCACTTGCGGGCCATCGCCTGCGGGCCATAGAGGAGAACGTGATGACAACCTTTGACCGGACGACGGAGGACACGGGCAACGTGGTTTCCTTGGATCACGTGAACCTCTGCATCGGTGACCAGCAGGCCGCAACGCTATTCTACATTGTTGGGATTGGGTTCACCCGCGACCCCTACATGATGGTCGGTCTTGAAAACATGTGGCTCAATGCTGGTCGGCAGCAACTTCACGTTCCCACCCGTCCGGACGCGCCACAGGTGCTTCGTGGTCGGATAGGGCTCGTCGTACCCGATTTGGACGAACTCCAGCAACGGCTGGCTGTAGTCGCGCCACACTTGGCGGACACGCAGTTCTCCTTTAAGGAGCACGGCGATCACCTCGACGTCACGTGCCCGTGGGGCAACATGTTCCTCTGCCACTCGTCGGTGGATAGCTTCAATGCCTCCTTCGGGCTCCCATACGTAGAGTTCGCTGTGCCTGCGGGCACGGCAGCAGGCATCGCGCGGTTCTATGAGGAGATCGTAGGGGCTGTGAGCGAGGTCAAGACCGTGCGCAGAAACGACGCTGCGGTGGTGCGCATGGGCGTCGACCAGTCGCTGATCTTCCGCGAAGACCCTGAGGAGTCCCGGCCCTACGATGGACACCACCTAGCCATCTACATTGGCGACTTCTCTGGGCCGCACGGTCGCTTGAACGAGCGCGGGCTGGTGAGCGAAGAGTCCAACGAGCACCAGTACCGGTTCAAGGACATCGTTGACGTCGACTCCGGTGTGGTGTTGTACGAACTGGAGCACGAGGTACGCAGCTTGCGGCATCCAATGTACGGGCGGGCGCTCGTGAACCGTGACCCCTCGGTCAAGCTCCAGAACTACAAGCGGGGTTCTGAGTTTCTCAACGTCGGCTAGGCGAGCGTTTTGCGGGCGGGAACGTGGCCGTGAAGCCGACGCGCATTGCTGCCTTGTCGTATTGTCATACACCAAACCTCAACCTAAACGCACTCTCATCGTCGCTTAACAAGTGGTATCTCTACGTATATACCGGATGTGGGCGGAGAATGTCGGGCGTTTAGTAGAGAGGCGTACGCAGTGCAACAAGGACGCCGCAGGATCACTGTAGACCTCGGCAGCGCCGAGCTCTACAGGGCTCTGCGTCTCGCAGCGGTTGAACGTGACTCCTCCATGCGAGAAGTCATCGTTCAGGCACTAGAAGAGTGGCTGAACCGCGAGCAAGCTGACGATAGCGTCACCGCAGGCGGAGTCGAAGTGAACCGTGGTTAGCGGTCAACGCAGGCCTCGCTTTGAAGGCCGCTTGGGCCAAGTGCTGGTAGAGGGCGGTTTTTTGACCGCCGATCAGCTTCTGGAAGCCGAGCAGCTGATGATGAAAGAGGGCAAGCGGCTGACTTCCGTTCTCCAGGAGAAGGGATGGACCAGCAAGGACACCCTCACCACCGTCCTGAGTTTCCACCTTAAAGTCCCCGTTGCTGACCCACGCCAGGTCGAAGTCGACCCCGAAGCCGTGCGCTTGGTACCAGAGGCGCTGGCGACCGAGGCGAACGTCCTCCCCATTGCGACGGATCGCGATGGCACTCTCCGGGTCCTGATGGAGGATCCGGGCGATTTCGACACTATCAACAAGCTCGCGACCCTCACAGGGCGGCAGATCAAAGCAGTGCTGCCCATAGGCGACGGTCTTGATGAACTGATCAAGCGGAACTACTCGGCTGGAGCTGATCTGACAGGGGCCATTGATATGGCTACCCGGTTAGGGGCCGGAGGCACCGCGATCGAGCAAGTGCCACGGGAGGTGGCCCAGGATCAGGACACGTTTGGAGACGGCGGAACCGACGCCGGTAGCTCGCTCACGAGTCGCAACCTGAGCCAGGCTCCGGTTGCGCATGCCGTGGACATGATCACGTTGCAGGCCGTTAAGATCGAGGCGTCAGACGGCCACTTCCGGCCTGGGCAGGACTCGTCAAAAGTTCTCTACCGCGTCGATGGAGTGCTCCACGAGGGGCCAGTGGTTCCGCTGACGCTCCATGAAGGCATGGTTTCTCGGGTGAAGGTGATGGCCAACATGGACATCACCGAGACTCGCCGACCCCAGGATGGTCATTTCACCATGACGTTCGGCGAGCGCAACGTTGATTTCCGTGTCTCGACAACCCCCACAACCTGGGGGGAGTTGATGGTGATTCGCGCACTTTACCGCGATGAAGGCCTGCGCCCCCTTAATGAGTTGGGCATGGAGGGCGCAACACTCATTTCGTTCCGTCGCGCCCTCAAGTCCCCGTACGGCATGGTGCTGGTTTCTGGGCCGACAGGTGCTGGAAAGACGACCACGCTCTACGGCGGGATCACCGAGCTGATCGACGGTCGAAGCAACATCATCACGATCGAAGAGCCTATCGAGTACAGGCTGGACAACATCAATCAAGTGGAAGTGAACCGCGCGGCGGGCATCGATTTCGCCCATGGATTACGGTCCATCCTCCGACTGGATCCGGACATCATCCTGGTCGGTGAGATACGAGATACCGAGACGGCTTCGATGGCCGTCGACTCGGCGCTGACCGGTCACCTCGTGCTGTCGGCCATCCACGCCAACAACGCAGCAGGCGCTGCGGTGCGTCTGGTGGATCTGGGCGTAGAACCTTTCCTCGTGGGGTCGTCCCTGGTGGGTGTGGAGGCACAACGGTTGGCCCGGCGCGTGTGCGACCACTGCAAATTAGAACGTGAGCCGACTGCTATGGAGGCCATCGCCTACGAGCAGATCATGCAGGAAGAAGCCTCCGAGTTCTTCATTGGCGAGGGGTGCAACCTCTGCGGCCACACGGGATATCAGGGGCGGATTGGCATCTTCGAGTTCATGCAGGTTTCAGAGGAGATCCGGCGGTTGATTGCCGGGAAATCAACCGCCGATGAGATCCGTGCGCAGGCCATTCGAGAAGGCATGATTCCGCTGGAAAAGGCGGGCATGATGATGGTCAAAGAAGGAATAACTACCATCAGCGAAGTGATGCGCGCGACGTTCGTCGTCTAGCCGATCGCTGAGGAGCATTCGTTGCCGATTGATTACGTGGCGTTCAACGCCGTTGGCGCTCGTGTGGCCGGTGTTCTCGAGGTCGAGAGCGAGCAGGAAGCCGAGCAGCGGCTGTGGGACGACGGCCTGATCGTCTCCCAGTTGCAGCATCGCGCCGCAACCGGGAAGGGCCTGAGCTTCTCGCAACGTCTTCTTCCCAAGGTGTTCGGCTCGAAGATGAGCGACACCATCATGTTTACCCGCCAGTTCGAGACGCTCCTGCGCGCAGGCGTCCCGATCCACATGGCCCTGCGCCAACTCCGCGACGAGTCCCGGAACCTCGCGATGCGCCAGGCCATCAATGCCATCGTCGTTGACGTGGAGGCCGGAGAGCGCTTCTCGCGCGCGGTCGCCAAGCATCCTGGTGTCTTTCCCTCGTACTACGTGCGGATGATGCCCATCGCCGAGGAATCCGGGGAACTGCCGCGTGTCTTGCAGGATCTGCTCCGAACCATGGAGCGGCAGCAAAAGGTCAACGCGCAGGCCAAGTCGGCTCTCCTCACTCCTGCGATCAGCTTGGCGATAGGTGTGGTCGCCGCACTGATCCTCTTCGTCTTCGTGCTGCCGCGCTTGGTGGAATTGCTTGGCGAATTCGGGACTGAACTCCCCCGTGCAACGCGCATCCTCGTCGCGGTGGCGACGTTCTCGCAATCGTGGGCACTCGCAATCTCCGTCGGGGTCATCGGTGGCGCTACTGCCCTGATCACGTACTTCTCCGCGACAGTGCGCGGCAAGCGCATCTGGCATTCGGTACTACTGCGTACGCCCGTTATCGGCCCTGTGGTGCGGGCGAGCGCCATGTTCGACGTTTGCTCCATGTTCGCGCTATTGCTGGATGCGGGTATCGCTCCCGTGCTGGGGCTGCGCGCGGTGACAGGGACCATCACCAACGTTCGCATACGTGAGGCGTTTATCCGCGTGGATGTGGAGATAACCGAAGGGCAACGCCTGGGCGCTGCGTTGAAGCGGTACCCGGTGATACCGGCGCTCTTCAGCGAGACGGTCGCCAACGGGGAACAAGCGGGCGCGCTCTCTCGCAACTTGCACGCCCTATCGGACTTCTACGAACAAGAAACCGAACGCGGGGTCGAGGTCGGGATCAGCCTCATTGAGCCTTTGGCATTCCTCATAGTGGGTAGCCTGATCGGGTTCGTCGCCGTCGCTATCATCTCCGGCATCTACTCCGTGATCCCCGAAATCTCGTCGAGCGCGAGGCGGTAAGCCGATGTTTCGACGAGGCATAAAGCGATCTGTATTCGGTCGCCCCGCGCAGCATTACCGAGCCATTCCGCTGGTCAACCTGCTCCCCGACGAGCGACGGGCTCCTATGCAGCTATTCGGCGCCGAAGGGCGATGGATTGCGGTCCGCTTGGGTCTGGTCGCACTTATTGTCCTCGGTGGTGTTGTCGCGCTGGTTAGTCGCCAGCAAGAAGCGCAGAGCGCCGCCCTAGAAGCGAGCGCCAATAGGAGGGCAGGGGTGGCCTTGTCGACTATAGATGAGGCCGTGGAACTCCAAGATCAGATCGACGCGCTCAATGAAACAGGGAATGTCGGTGGTCAGGACTATGCGTTTCTCTTGGGGAACCCGGGGGCACTGGTCGACGCTCTGCAGTCGGTGTTCGCACTCCAGGTTGACGGCATCGTCATCCTCAACATCGCCACAGAGGATGCTGGTCTGGTAAGCGTGCGTTTGCATGCCGCGAGCAACGCTGCTGCGTTGGAGTGGCGTCGCTTGATCGGTAGTTCCCCTGGCGTGAGTAGAGTGCTGAGTTTCGACCCCGTCTCGCTTGAAGATGGGTTGGCCTACGACGTCACCTTGGTTTCGGGGGCCCGCTAATGTTGAAGCGCATCGTGCAGCACAGGATCGATATTTTGCTGTTCGCCGTGGCGGGCGCGCTTGTCGCGGCCGCAGTCATGGCTGTACTTCAAGGCCAAGAAGCGCGAACCACTTACTTGGACGCACTCAATGCGCAACGGGATCTTGAAGTAGAAGCAGCCCAGTACAACATCAGCGGAATGGTCAGCGAGCTTGGACGCCTGTCGAACGGCGACGGCGAATCTGCCGTCCCACTCAGAGGTGCGGTGGAGCTCAAGATCAGCGAGATAGCGCGCTTGATCACCGAGTCCGGGATGAAGCTGGGCCCCATCGTCCAGGGAGAACTCACGACAACCGTGGCCAACGAAGATATCGGCCTGAGTGCGGACGTGCCGGAACCGCGCAGCTACGAGGGAATCGAACTCGCGCTCAGCCTGGACGGTGATGTTGAAGGGCTACTGGGGTTATCTGACCGGATACTCTCCAACGTCCCTGAGGCAACGCTTGCGGACATCGTCATCTCTCAGTCGACGTCGGCCGATGATGCGTCGCTCGCGCTTCGAGTCCTTCTTTACCACCAGCCTTCCTAAGGTCTCAGTACCCCCGAACAAACGAGCAAACATGCCGAGTATCTTGTCTAAAATCCCGCTGATCCAAAAACTCGCCAAGAGTGAATGGAAAGGGCCGCAACTTTCCGTGGTGGTTCGTGGTGGTCAGCTTCGCCTGTTGATGACTGAGCAGCGCAAGATCGTTTGGTATCGCGTGATCCCCCTTAATCCTGCCTACCTTGAAGGCGGCATGATCGCCCAACCTCGCGCCGTGGCCGCGAGCTTCAAGTCTGCCCTCGAGCAGAGCCCCGCACCATTGATCCCCGAAGGCGTTGCAGCTGTGGGCGGATACCACGCGCTATCGTCGATCATCGACGTGCCCAACGCCCGTGAATTCAAGCCGGAGGAGATCATCCCACGTGAAGCGCGTCGCCTGTTCGCCTATCGCCCCGACAGCTCTAGCCTAACCTGGTGGCCCATCAAGTCTGACAACGCTGCTCGGCGCTTCCTGTTTGTAGTCACCCGCCGCGCAGCCATGCAATCGCTCCGTGAATTGTTCGCCATGGCCGGGATTCGCCTGCGCGGGCTCGACAGCGGGCCCTTGGCTGTGGCCGCAGCCGCGAACCTGGAAGAGGGCGTGGTCGTGCAGGCCGAGGCCGACGGCGGTGATGTCGTGGTCATAAAAGGCGGCACGGTCGGGCTGGTGCGGAGCGCATTCTGGGGCGGTGACATCATCGACCAAGATTCCTTGCTCTCGCGGGTCGCTGACCTTACGGAGAGAGCCATCGCATCGCACAATGACGCCAACGCCATGGGGCCCGTGAGCGTAGCGGCGCCGCTCTACCTGTTTGGCGCGGGCGCTGAGATGCTGGGAGACCAGGTCGGGGAAACCATCGGACGCCCGATGGGTGTATTCGACTCCCCGATCGCGATCCCAGGTGATCTGCCGGTCGGTGAGTTGGCCGTGAATCTTGGACTGGCTCTTCGCTGGGCCAAATGATAGAAACCGCACTGATCGTCGTTTTCGCGTTCGCGCTCGGGGCATCCGTCGCAAGCTTCCTCAACGTCGTCGCTGATCGTTTGCCTGCGGGAGGTTCGCTCGTTGAACCGCCTTCCCACTGCCCCGTGGACGGACACGTCCTCAAGCCGTACGAGTTGGTCCCCGTCTTCAGCTATCTAGCGCTACGCGGGAAATGCCGCGTGTGCGGCTCTCGCATCCCGGCGCGCGTCCCCTTCGTTGAATTCCTAGGCGGAGTGACCTTCGCGGCCATCGGCTGGCGGTACGGCGTCACGTTGGACGCTCTGCTGCTGGTCGTTACGCTCAGCTTCCTGCTGGTCATAACCATCATCGACCTAGAGCACAAGTTAGTGCTGAACAAAGTGCTGATGTAGGCATTCCCAACGGCGCTTGTCAGTTCGGCACTGTGGTCTGAGGATCTCCGGACGCCTGCGTGGGACCTAGGCATACGTCAACTCAGCTTGGCATCCGACGCCATGGTCGCCAGGCTCGCGGGTTTCGCGTTACTGCTGTTGTTGGCGGTGTTGTCGCGAGGTGGTATGGGCGGTGGTGATGTGAAGCTTGCTGCGGTCCTCGGTTTGTGGGTGGGGCTGCAACGCCTGCCGATGACGCTCTTGGTCGGAGTCATCCTGGGAGGGATTGCCGCAATCATTCTGATTTTGCTTCGGAGAAGTGGTCGAAAAGATGCTATGCCATTTGCTCCATTCCTCTGCGGAGGCACCCTTATCGGGTTGTTTTGGGGCGAAACAATCGGAGAATGGTACCTAAGCCTGTTAACCGGTTGAGCAGCAATACTGCTGGTTTTTCATTAAGGAATTTCGGAGTCTTTGCAGAATGGTGATGCGGCGCTTGTTGGGTCAGCGGTCCGGTCCCGTTCCTGTGGAGTCCACCAGAGACTTCCAGCGCGACGCGTCCAACCTACTGGCCGTCTTCCGCTTCTTCGCCGTCGTCGTCCTCGTCACCCTCACCGCTGTCCTCGAAACAACGTCTTCGCAGCAAACGTCTCTGGTCGTCCTAGCGACCATCGCTGCCATCGTCAGCTTGGTGATCGTCGCCATCGGTGTCCGACTAGTGACCTTCCCTCGCGTCATGTATTCCCTGCTGGTCATCGACACAGTGCTCTCTGTCGTGGGGATTCTCGACGGCGGCTACGTATTGCCCGCCGTCACGCTCAACGGCTACACACCAGTGATCACCGTCACCGCTCCTCCTCGTGCCGACATGGCGCCGTTCGGCGCGGTCTTCGTCGACCCTCAAACCGCCACAACCCTCAACCCACTTGGATCGAACGCCTCGTTCGAGTACCAGATCGAAAATGTCCAGCCGTTCGCAGATTTCCAGATCAGCTGGGTCTACACCCCCTCTGGAAACAACTGGCGTCTTCGCGTCTATGAGGGTGCAGGAACCGGCGGGTCGCTTGTCGAAACCGCCAACGGCAACAGCAGCCCCGCTCGATTGACCGTTGAGCCAGATGATGTCAACGGCGGAACGTACACCATCGAGTTTTCGAACCAGCAGTCCGGCGCGATAACGTCTGCCGCGTTCAGCTCCATCGGGGATCCCAGCAATACCTGGGTGCGCATCATCGCCTTCAAGGACTACCTCATCGAAGCCACCGCGGGCGAACAAACCGTCACCGCTTTCGCCAGGTAAGGGCCTGGGCCCAACCAGGTCCAGAGCACCGTCCTCGTCTCTACCTGGCATGGCCCCAATTAGCGCCCTTCGCCAGACGATTCGCCCCATAAGACGATAAGATGGTCATGCCACCGCCAGAGCCTCCCTGGAGCCATGCCTTGCCAACTGACAACGACCCTTCCTCCTCGTCCCCCTCTGCCGGTCAACCGTTGACCTACGCTGCCTCTGGCGTGGACACCGACGCAGCGTCGGCTGGCCTGGCGTACCTCCTCGCGTGGGTCGGTCGCACGCAGAGCTTCCGCGAAGGTATCGGGGAAGCCATGGTTCCCAACGGCTTCTTCGCCAACGTCCTCCGCATGAGCGATCGACTGTCCCTCGCCATCTCCACTGACGGCGTTGGCTCCAAGTCCGCCGTCGCGCAGCTCGTCGGCTCCTATGAAGGCATCGGCTGGGACGCCGTAGCCGTCAACGTCAACGACGTCGTGTGCACCGGTGCGGAGCCCGTAGCCATGGTCGACTACATCAGCCTCCAAGCGCCCCACGCTGACCTGCTTGGCGAGCTTGGCAAAGGCATGCACGACGGAGCGGAGCGCTCCCGCATCGCCATCGTTGGTGGCGAACTCTCGCAGCACCCAGACACCCTCACCGGCCCACGCGAAGGCTATGCCTTCGACATCTCCGGCACCTGCGTTGGCGTCTTGGACGGCGTCGCGCCCATCACCGGCTCCCAAGTCCAACCTGGCGATGTCGTCCTCGCGCTGCCGTCCAACGGCATCCACGCCAACGGCATGACTCTCGCTCGCCTGGTCTTGCTGGCCAACGGGCAGGGCCACGACCGCTTCCTTGACGAGTGTGGACTGACCGTCGGCGAGGAGTTGCTCAGGCCGACGCACATTTACGTGCCGCAAGCGCTCGCAGTCATGCGCTCAGGCGTCAACGTCCACGGCTTCGCCCACATCAGCGGCGACGGCCTCCTGAACCTCCTCCGCCTGGATGCTGAAGTCGGCTACCGCTTCGATGCCCTGCCTGAGGTATCACCGGTCTTCGACGTCATCCAACGCGAGGGTGGGGTGGCTGACGAAGAGATGTGGCGCGTGTTCAACATGGGCGTCGGCTTCTGCATCGTCGTCGCCGCCGCTGATGTCGACCGTGCACTCGATGCCGTACGTAGCGTCGGAGGCGAAGCGACCGTTGCCGGGCACGTCGTGCCGGGCCCCAAGCGGATCGAGCTTCCCACCGTTGGATTGATCGGACGAGGCGGTATTTTCGAAGTCGCTCCGTGATGTTCCGTCCTGTTCGTCAACTTTCCACGCCTTTCATCATGTAGAATTAGGCCTCCGAAGCGACCGATGATCCCCCAGTACAGCAACGCCTACTAGCGCCCAGCCGGAGAAATGCCATGGCCCTCTACGAAGAGCTCAAGATCTTCAGTGGAACTGCAAACCCGGAGTTGGCGGAGGCCGTCTGCGACTACCTCGGTATGCCACTCGGGAAGATCGAAGTCTTCAAGTTCTCCAACGACAACACCTTCGTTCGCATCCAAGAGAACGTTCGCGAGCGTGACGTTTTCCTCATGCAGGCCTTCTCCTACCCGGTGAACGACCACCTCATGGAGTTGCTCATCATGATCGACGCCGCCAAGCGCGCGTCGGCCGGACGCATCACCGCGGTGATCCCGTACTACGGCTACGGTCGCACGGACAAGAAAGACCAACCTCGCGTACCCATCACGGCTCGCCTGATCGCAGACCTGTTGACCACCGCTGGTGCGGACCGCGTGCTAACCATCGACCTGCACGCCGGGCAGATCCAAGGCTTCTTCAACATCCCCGTGGATGAACTCACAGCGTTGCCGCTGCTGGCTCGCTACTTCGAGGAGAAGGCCCTGCCCAACCTCGTTGTTGTCGCCGTCGACATCGGCATCAGCAAGCGAGCACGGGATCTGGCCGAGCGCCTCGGCGTCCCCCTGGCCATCGTTGAAAAGCGACGCGTCTCGGGCAACCAGGACAAGACCGAGCTACTCAACATCATCGGCGAAGTCGAAGGCATGAACGCCATCCTCATGGACGATGAGGTCGACACCGGTGGTTCCATGGTCAGTGCCGCCCAATCCCTCATAGACGCAGGCGCGCTAAGCGTACGAGCCTGCACGACGCACGCCGTGCTCTCTGGCAATGCGGTTGACCGCTTCCAGGGCAGCGTGATCGACGAACTCGTGTGCACTGACACCGTGCCCATGGGCGAAGAGAAGCGCAACGGAACAGTCAAAGTGGTGTCCGTCGCTGCGTTGTTTGGTGAAGCGATCCACAGGATCCACTCCGGCCTCTCGGTCGGCGCCATGTTCGACGCGTAGACCGTAGGTCTTTACTCATGAGCGCTGACGACCAAGCCCACGCACGCCACGACCTCGGGCTGTGCCGCGTGTTCGAGGCCGAGTCCGTCGGCCCGCCTGGCCAGCGTTTCTTCCGTCTCCGCGCAACTGCCGAACATGGCACAGCCCTTATCTGGATCGAAAAGGAACATCTCAGCGAGCTCGCGCATACCGTCAAGCGGACACTACGCACCTCCGTCAAACCCTCGTTCCCTCCTCAGCCCCTCAACCCTGATGACTTCCTCGTCGATTTCGACTTCAAGGTAGTCAGCATCGCCCTAGGCCACGACAGGGCCAGCCAACGCTACATGTTGCTCGCGCAGGTCTCTGAAGAAGAGGACGACGCCATCGTCTTGTGGCTGGAGGCCGACACGCTCGATCGCATGGCTGATCAAGCGCTCGACGCCCACGACGCCGGACGCCCTCGCTGCCCCCTGTGTGGAGCTGCAGACCCCGACGTTGATGGTCGGCGCCACGTGTGCCCCCGAGCGAACTGATGACGCTCTACCAGGACTTCGACCAAGAACAGATCGCTTCTGGCCCCCATGACGTCACGCCCGCCGACCAAGGCGCCGAAGACTTCGTCCGCACCGCCGACATCGGCAATGGCTGGTTGCACCCGCGCTCATCCAACTACACCTTCGTCGTGGAACTCACCGACGGCCCCCGCCACGGCTTCGGCGTCTACAAACCCGAGCGTGGGGAAGCTCCCCTGTGGGACTTCCCTTCTGGCCTCTACCGCAGAGAATGCGCTGCCTTTGAACTAGCCAAACTCCTCGGCTGGGCGCTCGTCCCACCAACCGTTGAACGGGAAGGGGAGGCTGGCATCGGATCACTGCAACTATTCGTCTCCACCGGCGACGACTCGAACTTCTTCACGCTCAAAGAATCCCACCGTGACCAACTGTTCCGCATGGCCGTCTTCGACATGCTCGCCAACAACGCCGACCGCAAAGGCGGCCACTGCTTCCTCGGCCCCGCCGGTGAACTACTAGGCGTAGACCATGGACTCACATTCCACATCCAAAACAAACTCAGAACCGTCATCTGGGACTTCGCCGGCTCCCAGATCCCCGACACCCTTCTGACAGACGTCAAAGCCCTCCAAACCACCCTCTGCCCCGACCCCGAATCCACCGCGCTTGCGCAGCCAACCGCGTCAAGCCTGTCAACGCAGCCTAAGCCAGCAACGCGGCCGATCGCGTCACACCCGCCAACCGCTCCCCCGCCACCTGCGTCTGCACCACCAACGCAGCCAACCGCCTCAACCCCGCCAACGCCGCCAAGCCCGCTAACGCCGTCGACCCCGCCCGCGCTCACCGCCCTCACGGCGCTCATAAGCCAACGTGAACTCGCAGCACTCTGCACCCGCGTCGAAACCATTCTCGCCGACCCCACCATGCCCCACCCCTACTCCCGCCACGACATCCCCTATCCCCCGCTCTAACCAGCGCACGCCACGCCCCCCTTGTGCCTGCCCTCCAATCTCCCCTCCCTCCCTCTCGCTCGGTTATTCCCTGAGTGGCGCGTCAGCTCAGTCGAAGGGCCTCTCATTTCCCCGCTCCCGCACGACCACCGCCGCCGCTGCTTCGCCGGGGCCGCTGCGCTCGCCGAGCAAATGTCCCCTACCGAACCTCCTCTCCTTGGGGGGAAGATTGAGGAGAGGGGCCGACGCCATCCACCAACCAACACAAGCCTTCCCCAAGCGCACCTGCTTAGCGTCATTCAGAGTCCGCGTCGAGTGGTACCGAAGAATGGCTCGCTATCCCGGGCGCCAGTCCGCCATTTTCCCTCCGCGCAGCGCGGGTGAAGTTGACGAACCGATGACCGCTCCCTCGCATACCGACCGAACGCCAGCCGACCTCCCCGAGTGAAATAGCATCCGCGCAAAATGGGATCGGAGTTTAATCACAGCGCGGTGGTCGTTTGCGAAGCCGAGGCAAGGGATTCCTTCCTCCAAAGAATTCGGTCTAGTACTAAGGTGGGCAAGAACGCGGCACTAATGACAGTGAGCGGCGTTCCACGGATTCGTTTTCATGCCTACTGCGGCCACGATCAACGGCCGCAGTAGACAAAAAAACGGAAGTAGAGTGTGAAACTCTCAAGATTCGCGATAGTCAGTAGCATTGCGGTGGGCGCGCTTATGATCGTGTCATCAGTCACCTTCGCCGCCAAGCCCGTACAGGTGATGGAGTGGTCCAACGGGTTCCCCAGCGGCCCCCACTTCAACTTGAACATTCATGGCAAGGCGGATGGGTACACATGCGATAGTGAGCCCGGTGGCGGCTCGGTCTTCGTCCCAGAGCACGGAACATCCGAGATTCAATTGATCCAGAACAAGAAGTCGAATGTGTCGGAGCTAACGGTTCTAGACAAGTGCGGAGACGCCTTCGACGGCGACCCAGCGAAGGTGCAGCTCCCCAAGGGTGAATACCAAGTCTATGCTCGCATTCTCGCCAAGCCTAAGAAGAACGATGAGCCAGCCAACGTTACCTTCTATCCGAAACTGGTCGAAGCATGTGACGACGCGACAACCTACGATCTCAACGGCGACGGTATCGTGGATGTTGACGACCTCTACCTGATTGACACCAACGGCGACGGAGTCGTTGATGAGCTCGACAACCCTGATCTGAACGGTGACGGTATTGTTGACGATGCTGATGTCGAATACTGGCTAAGCGCGTTCGGCGGCCTGAGTGAGTGCATCGACTCCGATCTGCTTGGCCTCGGCGTGGTGACGACCGACGGTGCATTCCTGCAGGACGGCCAGTCCCTTGAGCGCACGAAGGGTAAGAGCACGGCGACGGATATTACCCAGATGTTCATGTGGGAAGGCATCGCGTTCGATAGCTCGCTCGATCTCTCTGGCCCCGATGGAACATACGACGGCAACGGAGTGCCTGATGGCAATCTGACAATCGAGGACTTGGTGTCCATTGACATCAACGGCGACGGCGTGGTCGATGGCGAGGTGATCCCGTCCGAGCACGATCTCAACAGTGACTCGTCCGTCAATGCTGCTGATTTCGATATTTGGCTTGGAGAACTAGAGGCTGCTGGCCTCTACAAAGACTACGCGGGCGATCCCGTTTGGGTCTTTGATATAGCGGACCTGGTCGTATACGGCTGGGACTACGAGAACAACGGCTCGAAGC
>JAQCEV010000168.1 GCA_027618515.1 Chloroflexota bacterium
TCCCCGTTGGAGCAGCCTGATCACAGTACGAGGGTGACGCTCTTACACCACTTGACGGGACACGACCCAAGACAAGGCCTAACTCATTGCTCCTTCGGCCAATCGACGTATGCGAACTTCGGACACCGTTCGTTTGCGGCTGACCGCTCTGCGGGCAACTTGATGTCCGCAACGGTAATCTCAAGGATGTAGCCATCTTGTAACGCATCGTGCGCGTCGAGAACACGGCAAAATGCCATATCGCCGCGTTCGTAGCGAAACAGCGCTACCCCGCTTTCGTTATACCAAGTCGATCGCCCATCGGTGCGTTCTTCAGCGATGAATCCGGTGACGTAGAGTTGAGGGACGTCCCCCAGGATGGGCTCGGGGTACATGCCCCATAACTCGGCGCGCTCACCGGGATCGAGTGAACCGCCTCCAGCCCAAAATTGCTCCGCGTCCTCATTGATTACCGCGAAATTTAGCGCCAAGTACTCGCCCGTGTCGTTTTGGGCCTCAAATCTCACTCCGTGGTGCCACCCACCACAACCCTGCGACAAGAACGCTGCAATCATGAGTCCGAGCACCACAGCGATACCTGGCGGGGATGCCCAGAGTCGCCGCGAGGTCATATTTGGTGTCACGAAAGTTCGCATTGGTAACATTGTAGGCGACTTCCCTGCGGCATGTAGTACCAACGATTTCGCTATGAAAGATCAAGCCACCCGGCGCAGCGACCACCGCACGGTAGCAAAGTCGCCACCGGCGAGGCGCGCTACCGCCGTCGCCTGCATCACCGCTACCCTTATGAACGCGTGAATCGATTGCTTCTATTTATACATTACAAGGAGCCGAATCCAATCACGATGCACTCAATAGGCACTCATGATATGGGCGACGCCCTGCCCTAGCGAACGTTGATGTTGCCGTTGGAGGTGCGGAGGCGGAGTTTGGAGGAGCCGGTGCCGAGGGTGCCGACGATCTTCTCATCGCTCACGCTGGCGTTGTTGAGAGGGTAGGCAACGCTCACGTCACCGTTGCTGGCCTGGGCGTCGATCTCTATGTTGGCATCGGGGCCGACGACCATGTTGATGCTGCCGTTGGAGGTGCGCAGTTGGGTGTTGGTGTCGGGGTCGAGGGCGCCATCGAACTGGATGCTGCCGTTGCTGGTCTCGACGCCGAATGATCCGCGAACGCCACTGAGGGTTACAAGGCCATTGCTGGTATTCAACACGAAGAGGCCTTCGACTCGCTCCAGCGTGATCCTGCCGTTGGATGTTTCCAGTTCACCACCACTACCCACGCCGAAGACCTCGATCCAACCGTTGGAGCTGCGCAGATCCAGCACTGCGTTGGGCGGCGCGGTGATCTCGAGCGCGACACCGGGGCTGGGCCTCGTATGTTCTTTGATAACGGTCGCCGTGATCTTGAGGGTGTCGCCTTCCACATGAGCGTCGTACTCAAGCTGTTGTGGCTGGCTGATGGTGGCAACGACGATGACCTGGGGGCCCTTACCTTCGGTGACGCGTATCGATCCATTGAAGGTGTCCACCTCAAGCCGATACTGAGCAGGTAGGGTGAACGATTCACTGCGGATCTCGCTCTCCCGTTCAACCTCGTTACACGCACTGAATGCCAGTACGAGCAACGCTGTCATCGCGAGAAGTGCGAATCGTTTCATACTTTGCATCCTACCGAAGCACAGGCCGGATGCAACAGGAGTAACGCGCTTCGCACGGAGGGGCCAGCGGGAGTGCCGCGTCGACGGGTCACCCTGCTATGCTTCGCCCGCAATTTCCGTTAAGAGGCACCCTGATGAAAGCAATCGTCCTCCACGAGTTTGGAGACCCGGAAGTTCTGACGTACGAAGAGGTCGAGCGCCCTGAGCCGGGGCCCGGCGAGGTGCTCGTTAAAGTCCACGCGGTGAGCGTGAACCAGACACTGGATCTGGGTATCCGGGCAGGAACTGCGGGCTACGACATCGCGTTACCCGCGATCCTGGGCATTGATTCCGCTGGGGAGATCGAGAGCGTGGGCGAGGGCGTGACGGGGTTCGCGAAGGGCGATCGCGTGACGTCGATCCTCCGTCCGCCGGTGGGCCTTGGCTACGCTGAGTACGTGATCGCCAACGCTCGGGCGACGTACCACGTTCCCGATGGTCTGGGTTACCCCGAGGCGGCTGCGGTGAGTCGTCACTTCCCCATGGCGTACAGCTTGTGCCGCGCGGCCGAAGTCCAGGAGGATGGTTGGGTGCTGGTGATGGGCGCGGCGGGGTCCCTGGGAGCGGCGGCCATCCAGGTGGCCAAGCATCGTGGTGCGCACGTCATCGCTGCGGCGGGCACGGATGAACGCGCGCAGACGGGGTTGGCGTTGGGCGCGGAGGCGTGGGTGAACTATCGCTCGTCGGACTTGGCGGCAGAGGTGAAACGCATCACTGGCGACAAGGGTGCGAACGCGGTTCTGGAGAACATCGCAGACCCTGACTTGTGGCCGGGTGCGTTCAACAGCATGGCCATCGGCGGCATCCTCGTGACTGTGGGCGCGCATGGCGGCGGCAGGGTGGAGTTGGACGTTCGCAAGCTGTATCGCGATGGTCTGACCATCAGGAGTGGGCTGAACCATCGCGAGCCAGGGGACGGCGATGATGCGCTCGCGTTGGCGGCGGCAGGGATATACAAAACGACGATCCACACACTGCTGCCGTTGAGTCAGGCCGCTGAGGCTCACAGGATCGCTTCTGATAGGTCGATCATCGGCAAGATAGTGATGGATCCGACGTTGGGGTAGCGGGCGATGGGCGATGGGCTAACGGAAGCGAACCAATGTGAGAGATCCTTCGACTTCGCTCCCGCTCCGCTCAGGATGACGTTGAATGCGACGGATCCCACTTGGGTTAGCGAGCGTTGGGTCACGGACAGGAAGTTAAGAGGTCTCGACGCGTTGGCGACTGCTCTGGCGCCCCGCTCAGGATGATGTTAACGAAAAGGGCGAGCCTTGTGGC
>JAQCEV010000062.1 GCA_027618515.1 Chloroflexota bacterium
TTCCAGCACGTCCATCCTGTCCTTGGCCATCGTGGTCACCTCCATCATCGTGGTTGTTGATGAGGGTGATGCGGTGGCCTCTGTCTTGCCAGGCCCTGCTGTCTCTTACACCACGTCCCGGGACTCTACTGTCGCGATCTACGAGGGGCAGCGCGTGGAGCTCAGCCCGCGTGAGGCCATGCTACTGAGGATGCTAGTGGATGATGGAGGGCGTGTACTGAGCCGTGACGAGATCGTTGATCAGGTGTGGCGCGGTCAGGCCGCCAACCCACGCGCAGTGGACGTGGCGGTATTCAGGCTCCGGACCCGCTTGAAGCGGATCGGGCACCCTGGCATCCAGACGGTTTTCGGACGTGGATACCGCTTGGCCGCGTAGGTACCTACGAGCCCGGGGACTCTCGGATTCGCTGGATGAGTTCCGTTGAGGAGATACCCGGCGTGTAGGGCACCGTGCGGAAGATGCCCAGCGCCATCGGCACGCCGTAAAGTCGTTCAGCGAGCGCAGGTTCGAAGTCGTCGCCGTGGACGATCAGGTCTATGGCATGACGGTCGATCCACTCTTGCGTGACGACCAGCGGGGCGTCTGGCACCACTTCATCCACGAAGCGACAGCCGCGCACGGACGCGATGCGTTCGTCCATGGTCATGATGGGCGTTCGCTTGTAGCTCGCGACGGTGGCGTCGGAGTGGATACCCACGATCAGGTGGTCGCCGAAGGCGCGGGCTTGCTCCAGGAAGCGGACGTGGCCGAAATGGAAAAGGTCGGCCACCATGTCAACGTAGACACGGGTCACCGGTTGGAATCCCGCGATCTGGTAGGCATGTCCGGATGGTACATGGAGCGGCCGTGGCTGGCCTAGGGGCTGGCCCGCTTGGCGAACCACGCTGCGACAGATGCCAAGGTGATCAAGATCGCGCACGGTGGTAGTACGAACAGCAGGAAGAAGGTCGGCGGACCGGAAGACGAGATGCCGATGAAGCCGAACGCGCTGCCTGATGCGAGCGCGGCGACTCCAGCGACTACGGCAGCGATGAAGATCCGAGGCTGTGGCGGTGTGCCTGACAACCGCGACGAGACGGCACCTGTCAGCAGGAGGATCGCAGTGGCGAACAGCGATAGCGCGTAGATGACGGTGAAGTAGGGGACGTCGAACTCCCTGTCCTCGTAGACCACCCAACTCATCCACGCTGCCGCACCTGACGCGAGCAGCCCAAAGAATCCACCGAACATGGCCGCGATGGTTACACGGGTTCGCATCATTTGTGGCCGCGACCTCTGCTGTAAGAGCTAAGCATACTGGAAATCTATTCAGTGAGGGCGAGTATCGTGGCAGAATCACGAGGCTCGATGTACACGCCCATGCGGGCCGAAAATAGCGTGGCGACATCCGCCGCAAGCGCACGATCAGCGACGCGTTGACGGATCATCCACGCTCCGGCGACGACCAGCGCGAGGCTTGGCACTAGGGTTGCATAAGTAAGCAGATTCACGTCCGGCATCAACGACCTCCACACTCGATATGCAAGTGTGACGTGCGGGCGTGTTGGAAAGTTCCGCTACTCGATAGCACGCAAAGCGCGGTACACCTTCTCGGCGCTCAGGGGTAGCGAGCGCACGCGAACCCCCGTCGCATCGGCGATGGCGTTCGCGATGGCTGGCGCGGGCATGTTGATCGCCTTGTTGCCGATGCCACGCACGTTGAATTGGCCGTGACCGACATCGGAATCCAGAATGACCGTGGTGAGTGGAGGCATGTCCCCCATCGTCGGAATCTTGTAGTCGATGAACGAGGCGACGGCGACGCGGCCGTTGTCCAGCGGTAGTTCCTCCATGAGCGCGTGGGCGATGCCCTGGTTCAAACCCCCGTTGATCTGCCCCTGGAAGCCGATCGGATTGATGATCTGGCCGGTCTCGTGGACGGCGGTGTAGCGCAGCAGGCGCACCCCGCCTGTTTCGGGGTCGACGTGGACTTCGGCCACGTGGGCCACGAAGGACGCGTACTCGGAATTCCACGGTTCATCAGCATCGCCACGCCCGAGCACGGCGTGGCCAGCGCGTTCCACGAGCTCTGCGATGGGCACCTGCTGGTCGGACGTTGGGTTCCGCAGGACGCCGTCTTCGATAACGGCATCGCTAGAGTCCCATCCCATCAATTCAGCCGCGAGGTTCTGTAGCTGCTGCGTGACATCGCGCACTGCCAGGGAGCCCACGAGCGTGATCATGCGTGCTCCACGGTCGCCGCCCAGGCCCGCATCGGTAGGGCCTTGCGCAGTCGACCACGGCGCGCGGTCGATCCGGTCCATTGGTACGCCGAGACCTTCGGCGACGACCTGCGCGAGGGTCGTGTAGGTGTCGATCCCCAACCCGTAGGTGGGCATGCTTATGGTGATCGTGCCGTCAGCGTTGACCTGCACGGCCGCGTGGGCGTCGCCACCGATCTCCCCGTGGACGTCGATGGAGATGCCACGACCTACGTTTGAAGGCTTGGGTTCGTGGTAGCCAGACGCTTTGAGGGCCTGATCCAGCGACTCTTTCATGCGGGTGGCTTGAGCGCTAGCGCTATCTGGTGATGAAGGTGGGATCCAGAGGCCCTGGATGGCCATATCGGACTGCTGATGGATGAGATTCTTGAGGCGTACGTCTTCAGGCGTCATGCCCAGAGCCTTGGCAACCTCGTCCACGTGGGATTCGGAGGCGAACGTGCACTGGAACGGGCCTGGGCCACGCATGTACCCGCAAGCGATAGTGTTGGTGTAGACCTGGTAGGAGTCGATCGTGACGTTCGGTGTGCGGTAGGGGCCGGTGGCGCCAGCGACCAGGAGGCCTCCGGCACTGGGCACGATGTCGTAGGCGGAATACGCGCCGGTGGCGAAGTACGCCTCGACCTCCCATGCGGTCAGCGTACCGTCGCGCTTGGCGCCCGCTTTGATGCGGATGATCGACGGGTTGCGGGGGTGCATGGCGGTGAGTTCCTCTGCGTAATCTGCGAGGAACCGCACGCTGCGCCCCGTGCGCTTGGCCAGCAGGTAGCAGAGGGCCGCTTCGGTGCCGTCGGTCTTGCCCCCGTAGGAGCCCCCGAGCAGCGAGAAGTTGACCACGATCTTGTCCGGGCTGATGCCAAGTACCCGGGCGAGTTCGGTGTGGTTGACGCCCGGCGTCCCGCTGGCCAGCCAGACCTGCGCGGTGCCGTCGGCATCGAGGGACACCAGGCAGGTGTGTGGCTCGAAGTACATCTGGTGGATCAACGGCGTTTCGTACGTACGCTCCACGATCACGTCCGCGTCAGCGAATCCGACGGCCGTGTCCCCCGCCGCCAACGTGATGTGGCCGTAGGCGTTCGATGGCGTGGCGATGGGGGCCACGTCCTCGTAGGAGTTGAAATCGGGGTGGATGATGGGTGCGCCCGGTGCCAGCGCCTCTGCCGCCGACAGCATCGGCGTGAGTTCTTCGTAGTCGACGTCGATGAGCGCTAGGGCGGCAGTAGCGATATCGGGGTCGTCAGCACACACGGCGGCGACGCGCTCGCCTGCGAACCTGACCTCGTCCCACGCTAGCAGCGGCTCGTCGCGGTACGCGATGCCCGTGCGCATGCCGCGAACGTCTTCTCCCGTGAGGATCGCATGGACGCCGGGCAGGGCGGCGGCGCGGGTGGTGTCGATACGCAAGATGCGGGCGCGAGGGTAGGGGCTCCGCAGTAGCTTGGTCCACAACGCGGATGGCTGGTGGGCGTCCACCGCGTACTTGGCGGCGCCTGATACCTTCTCTGGGCCCTCCAAGCTCTTGGTGGGCTGACCGATGAATCTATGAGTAGTCATGGGGAGGAACTGTAGCAAGTGGTGGGCTGCTATGGTTCACGGCCTATGCCTGACAGTGCCCCGTGCCTTACGCTCAGGGTATGTCAAAGCTTCCTGTATTTCTGATCGGTGGCGCGGGGCCTGTAGCTCCGCGTGAGTTTGCTGCACTGATCGCCGCCCTCGGCCCTGTGCGCCAGGTTGTACCGCTGGATATGCTCGTGTTCCATGGCGGGCCGCCGGAGCCCGGATTTTCGTTGGACACCGAGACGAACGCGTTACTGCGGTCGATGGACGAGATCGGCGCCGATGGTGCGCACATCGTCGGGTACTCCGGTGGCGCGGCAGTCGCGTTGGCTTTCGCTTGCGATCACCCTGGGCGCGTGGCCTCTCTAACGTTGGAGGAGCCAGCCTGGATAGGTTCCGATGGGGCGACGGTACTGGAGGAGCGCTTCTGGGGCGACCTCACCGCTGCCATGGAGTTGCAGCCCTATGAGGCTTTGTTGGGTTTCCGCGACCTCATGGTTCAGCCTCAAGTGAGTGCGTCGCTACCGGCAGTCGCAGCGGATGCACCGTGGATCCGCAGTCTGGTGGAGGGCGTGCGTGTGTCGATAGGAGCGTTCGCGGGCGCAGAGGTGGACTGGGCTACGCTCCAGCGATCGCCGTTCCCGATCTACGCAGTCGTGGGTAGCTTGAGCAACCCGGTCTTCGAGCTCCGATCACGTCGGTTGGCTGAGCGACTGCCACGCGCGACTGTTGAGGTGTTCGAGGGATTGCATCACGTGGTGCCCCCGCATCGCGCTGCGGCTGAGGAATTGGCGGCTCGCTTGCAAGCGATGTGGGCGCAGGCTGAGTAGCCGACAGACGCAAAGAAGCTCCGCTGAGCAAGCGGAGCTTCTTTGCGTCGTGGGTAATGTTGTGCCGCGAGCGGCTACTTACTTAAGGTCGTTGACCTTGTCGATCGCCACGGGAGTGGTACGTTCGAAGATCAAACTAGCGCCGCCGCGAGGCTTGATCTCCAGGATGAACGTGTCCTCTGTTTGGATCCGGGGGTTCAGGTGGGCAACGTCTATGGTGATTTCGAATTTCTCGTTGTTTTCGAGGAGGTTGTCGGCGTCGCCTTTGCCGACTTCGGTCTTGGTCCAAGCCATGTCCGCGACTTCCTGGTAAACGTCGAAGTAGGAAATGATCGTGGTATGGGTCAAGGTGTTCTCATCGGAGAGCACACCATCGCTATCGGAGTCCGTGGTGGTGGTCATGTTGATGCCATTACCACCGATCCCGTTGCTTAGGATGAATACGATCTCGTCCACGCTGTCGTCGTTGTCGGTGTCCTTCGCAACCACCGAGCCCGAGAGGGTCATGCTGCTGCGAGCGTTGTCGATGCCCGTGTAGACGGCTTCTTTGCCTTTTTCAGACGCGAACAGGCCGGCGGATAGAACGGTGTATGCAAAGACCGAGGCCACAACCACGAACGAGATCATGATGATCGCGGTTTCGAGACCGGTGATGCCTCGTTGATCGCGTTGGATCATTTGGAACGGTTGAGTCATGTGCATGCTGACCTTCATATCGAAGCCACGATGGGCAATTCGACGCCGCGTCTGAACCCCATATGGGCGTTCCGGCTCGACGTACTACCCTAAAGCACTAGACCTTCTGGGCAGGCACGAGAAGGCGAGCACTTAGTTCAGTTGCGGTAAAACACGCATCGGTGTTGGGGGTGTGCCCCGGGAAGCGCTTCTATGCGCGTTTGGCCACGATGCCCACGAGGGCGTTGGCGGCGGCATCAACCAGGAGTTCCGCAGTCCATGACTGCCGATGCTCCTGGGCCTGGGGCCAGCCCGCGACGAGCAGAGCGAACTCTCGGTGGAGATGTTCACGCTCGCAGAGTTGGGCTTGCTCGCCGATCAACTCTTCAACCCGTTGGTTGAAGTCGGCCTGGCGCCAGAAGGCCGGAGTGCTGGCCTTCTTCCGCAGTTTGGCAGAAAAGCTTTCCCGCAGGAGTAGCAAATCGGCCGTGTTGAGCAGTACGCGTCGTTGGACACCGGTGTAGTCCATAGAGCTCGAGAGCAGGGCCGTCCCGGTTGGAGAACATGTAGAAGTCATGCGATGACTTTAGGCGTGTTGAGCCGTCGTTGAGAAAACATCGGGTTGCGATGCGGTTGCGGTTCGGTGCCAGCCTGCCGGTTAGCGGACGCCGTCCAGTCGCTTCTCCAGCGCTTCGGCATCCGCCGGCGAAAGGTTGAAGTACGAGGCAGCAGGGTGGTGGAAGACCAACGCGCTTACGGATCCTTCGGGGTCCATCATGAACTCTTCGGTGAGCTGAACGCCGATGTGCTGATCCGGGTGCAGTAACTCCCAGAGTCCGGCTTGGTCCTCAAGGCGAGGGCAGGCGGGATAGCCAAACGAGTATCGCTTGCCGTGGTACTTGGCTTTGAACAGGTCCAACGCCTCGGTGCCAGGCGCGTCAGCGAACCCCCACATGGCGCGCATGCGCTGGTGGAGTAATTCAGCGAACGCTTCCGCGCCTTCGATGGCAAGCGATTGCAGGATGTGCGAGGCGAGGAAATCACCATCGCTATTCCACTGGTTGGCGAGCGCACGGACGCCAGGGCCTACAGACGTTACGAATGAACCCACGTAGTCAGGAATACCGCTGGCCAACGGCTGGAGGTAATCAGCAAGGCAGTAGTGGTCGTTCTGGGACTGGCGTCCGAAGTGGAACCGCCGGAGCTCTTCTTTGCCGTCCGGGGACAGGATGACGATGTCGTTGCCTTCGGAAGCTGCGCGATAGAAGCGATAGACAGCGCTGGCCTGGATGTCGGTTCGTTCGAGCATCACGGTCTCGATCTCGCGAACCCTGCGGTGGAGATCGACAGCCTTTTGCTCGCCAGCCGCGAGGGACTCGGTGAAGCGTCCGCGATAACCGAGGTGTCGCACATAGAGCATCTGAGGGTTGATGTACGGGAACAACTCAGTGAGGTCGAAGTCGCTGAGAACGTGGTTGTTGAGGTCTGGCGGACGTGGCGGTTCTGCGACCGCTACGATGCTAGACGTGGTGGCGACGACTGCGTCCGCGTCTGGCGTGGGCTTCTGGTTGGCCGCCTCTGCCGCCATGAGTGCAGCGGCTTCTGCCGTCAGCGAGGTCATCAGCGCGGCGCGTTCCTCGTCATCGACGATCGTCCTCGCTAGCGCGAGACCGGACATAGCGTCACGTGCGTAGGCCACGAGGCCGTCGTATTCGGGCGCGATGCGGAGGCGTGTGAACCGGTTGGTGAGCGCGGCGCCGCCTACGAGGACTGGGCACGAGATGCCAGCGGCTTTCAGGTCGCGCACGGAATCCACCATCATCTGTGCGGATTTCACGAGAAGACCAGAGAGGCCGATGATGTCTGGCTTGTACTCGTTGTGGGCATCGATGAGCTGCTGAGGCAGCACCTTGATGCCCAAGTTGATGACCCTGTAGCCGTTGTTGGACAGGATGATGTCCACGAGATTCTTGCCGATGTCGTGGACATCGCCCTTCACCGTCGCGAGGATCATCGTGCCCCTGATGGCAGACTCACCGCTCTCCATGTGAGGCTCTAGGTGCGCGACCGCTGCCTTCATGGCCTCGGCGGACTCAAGGACCTCGGCCACGATGAGCTCGTTGTTGCCGAAGAGACGGCCCACCTCGTCCATGCCAGCCATGAGTGGGCCGTTGACGATGGCCAGCGGCGCCATGCTCTTGAGCATCTCGTCGAGGTCTTCGAAGAGGCCTTCCTTTGAGCCTTCCACGATGCACGCTGCGATGCGTTGTTCGGGGGGGAGGTTCATGTCGCGCGTGGGGCCTTGTTCGACCTTGCGCTCGCGGAACTGCGCGGCGAAGTCGGCGATGGGGGTTTCTCCCTGCCACCAGATGAGGTCTTCGGTAAGCTTGCGCTCTACGTCGGGGATGGACGCGTAGCGCACCATCCTCTCGGAGTTCACGATGGCCATGTCGAGGCCGGCCTGGACACAGTGGTACAGGAAAACGGAGTTCAGCACCTCACGTCCAGCGGGCGGAAGCCCGAACGAGACGTTGGATATCCCTAGGATCGTCTTGGTCGCGGGCATCGCCGCCTTGATCAGGCGCACGCCTTCGATCGTCTCCACTCCCGAGCCGGTGTAGTTTGCGTCGCCCGTGCCCACGGGAAACACCAGTGGGTCGAAGATGATGTCTTCCGGCGGCACACCGTACTTAGTGGTGAGCAGGTCGTATGAGCGCTGCGCCACTTCCAGCTTGCGTTCGCGGGTGATGGCCTGTGCCTGCTCGGGGTCGTCATCGATGCAGCCAACGATGAGCGCCGCGCCGTAGCGACGTGCGATCGGGACAACGCTCTCGAAGCGCGCTTCGCCGTCCTCAAGATTGATGGAGTTGATGATGCACTTGCCAGGTGTGCGCTTCAGGGCTTCTTCGAGGACTACGGGGTCGGTGGTGTCTATCACCAGCGGCGCCTTGACCTTGCGGGTGAGCCTCTCCAAGAAAGTGATGATGTCGGAGGCCTCGTCGCGGTCGGGGTCCTGGAGACAGACATCAAGGATGTGGGCGCCGTTGCGCACCTGTAGCCGGCCGATCTCGGCGGCTTCCTCGAATTTCCCTTCCCTGATGAGCCGCTTGAACTGACGACTACCCAGGACGTTGGTGCGCTCGCCCACGATGATGGGGCGCTTCTCGTCGCTGATGACCAGGGTTTCAAGCCCGGACACGGCGGTCTCGTCGCGCGGTGTCGATTGGTGAGGGCGCTTGCCACGGGCTGCGGCGACGATGTGTCGAACGTGCTCGCCCGTGGTGCCACAGCACCCCCCGATGACGTTGACCCAGCCCTCGTCGGCGAAGGAGGCGAGCGTACGAGAGATCATCTCGGGAGTCTCGTGGTAGTGGCCATTCTCGTCGGGCAACCCCGCGTTGGGTATCGCGGCGATGGGGAACCGCGCGATGCCCGCCAGCGTACGGATGTGGTCACGCATGAACTCTGGCCCTGTGGCGCAATTCATGCCCATCCATAGCAGGTCGCGGTGCGAGATGGAGTCGTAGAACGCTTCGATGTCCTGGCCACCAAGGGTGGTGCCCATGGTCTCGATCGTGGCTTGAACCGCGACGGGGATGTCGAATCCTGTCTCGGCGCTTGCTCTGTCGATGCCTTCAAGGGCGGCTTTGACGTTCAGCGTGTCCTGGGAGGTTTCCATGAGGAGCAGATCCGCGCCACCGTTGATGAGGCCGACGGCTTGCACGCGGTAGTGTTCGGCGAGACCGTCCCACGTCACGCCACCGGTGACGGAGATCGCCTTGGTGGTCGGGCCCATCGAGCCTGCCACGAAGCGGGGAGCGTCGTCGATTGAGTATTCGTCGGCGCATTCGCGGGCTATGCGAGCGGCGGCTTCGCTTATCTCCAACGCTCTGTCGGCGAGGCCATACTCAGCGAGCACTAAGGGAGTGCTGCCGAACGAGTTGGTTTCGATGACATCGGATCCCGCTTCAAGGAACGACCGATGGATGCTCCTGATGGCATCTGGATTGGTGATGTTGAGGAACTCGTTGCAGCCCTCATACTCAGGGCCTCCGAAATCATCGGCGGTCAGATCAAGATCCTGAATGCCGGTGCCCATGCCTCCATCTAAAACGATGACGCGAGAGGCGATGAGATCGCGCAGCAGCCGGACTCGAGTTTCCCTGTCCATGGATATCCTTCAACTAGTTTTGAGAGCGAGCGACGAATTCCGTCGCACCTCTAGTGTAGCGCGTCCAGGGCTGCGCTTGGTGGGGGTGCGCCAGCAATCTGCGTGTTGGTTCCCTACCGTGCGTGCAGTGCCGCGACCGCTTCGCTCTCGTCACGCTTGGCGACGAACGCGGTACGCAGGTCGGCGGAGCCCTCCCACCAGTCGGCCCCCTCGGGCAGGATCATCCACCCACTTCGCGTGCCATAGACGCTCGGCTCGTCGACGCCTGGCGGCGCAACGTTGCCGTCCTCCAGAGCGTGCATCGCCTCCAGCAAGCGTTTGCGCGTGCGGATGATCATGGCATCAGACGCGCCAAGGTGCTCCCGCGAGCGATCCATGGTGGTGCCCATCGATTCGGTGGCCATGGTGTCGTGCATGACGAACCCGCCGCCGATGCCGGTGTACGACTCGGTCTTCTGGTTCTCGCGGTCAACTAGGTAATCGTTCTCAACGCGCTGGACGGGCCGGTGCCTGCCCAGCCAGTCAGTGGTGTCATCCTGGTACTGGTGGGTGCGACCGGCACGCTCATTCGCGCTGGCCTCCACACTCCAGAAGACGACGTGGTCGTCGTCCACCGGCACCCACATGCGGATCGCCTGGGACGACCCGGCGGCGGGTGTTGGAGTCATGGTGAAGCAGGGGAACAGGAAGTGGGCGAGCCTCCAATAGGTGGTGCCTTCTTCGGCTGGTCGGTAGGCACCGTAGCTCGTGCCGAAGGGCGAGTCCTTTACCTCGTACTTGAACTGGTCGCGCAGGCGATGGCGGTAGTACATGCCGGTGCCTGGCGTCAGCTTGGACACGTCTATGATTGCGGGCGCGTGCAGGTATTCGCTGTGGAGCGTGTCGATGTCGCCTTCAAGAGCCTGGAGCCAATTGCAGTAGCGCAGCGTTCGGCTAACGTGGGATGCGCCGCCGCTGAGGTTCGCCTCGATAGCAGGCATGGCTGGCGGAACATCGCGTGGGCCCATGTAGGTCCAGATGATCCCTCCGCGCTCTTCGCAAGGGTAGGCGGCAACGCTGACTTTCGACTTGAAATTGTTCTCTTCTGGCCCGCCGGGCTGGTCGATGCAGGCGCCGGTGATGTCGAATTTCCAGCCGTGGTAGGAGCAGCGGATGCCTTCTTCCTCGTTGCGTCCGAAGAAGAGGGAGGTGCCACGGTGCGGGCAGAAGTGATCCACTAGGCCGATCTTGCCGGACGTGGTGCGGAAGGCGACTAGATTCTCCCCCAGCAAACGAACACGCAAGGGAGAGCCGTCAGCCTGCAACTCATCGCTGGTTGCGACGGGTAACCAGTACTGCCGCATGAGGTTACCCATGGGGGTGCCTGAACCTACTTGGCTGATGAGTGCGTTCTCTTCGACCGATAGCATACGAGCCCTCCTGCCCAGCGTCCGGTTCCCGCTTGTGCCGGTCCCGGTTCCGCTAGTGACGGTGAAATCTGGCGCATCATACGACACGCCGGAGGGCTATCCCAGTCGCCAGCTAGCGCTTTGACCAGCGCTGCGGCAATTCGAAGAAGAAGGTGCTGCCGTGCTCCACGGCACTTTCCACCCAGATACGGCCGCCGTGTTGTTCAACGACCCACTGGCAGATGGCGAGACCGAGCCCCATACCGCCCTGGTTGCGTGAGTCGCCCTGCTGAACCTGATGGAAGCGGTAGAAGATTAGTGGGATCTGGTGCTCCGGGATGCCTCGACCGTGGTCAGCGACGCTGAACCGGATACCCCCTCGCGTCTTTGTTACTCCCACGGCAACGGATGAGCCAGATGGCGAAAACTTCACCGCGTTGGCGATGAGGTTGATCAGCGCTTGAATTATCCGGTCCGGGTCGGCGACGAGCCTCAAGTCAGTCGATGTTGGCTCGATTGTCACACCTGCGTCGTCGGCGATCGCTGATGCCGCTTGAGTTGCTTGCTCGATCAGGAAGCTAGCCTCGCACGTGATCGGCCGTAGCTCGATGCGTCCTGCGGTCATGCGCTCCAGATCGAGCACATCGTTGACCAGTCGCGTGAGTCGCCCTGAGTTCTCTACGGCGATTTCCAACATGCGATGAATCTTTTCGGGTAGGGGGCCGAGTGCGCCGCTGGCGACGAGCCCTACGCCTGCCTCAATAGCCGTGAGCGGCGTGCGTAGTTCATGATTCACCATACCCAAGAATTCATCTTTCAAGCGTTCGACTTCTTTGCGCTCGGAGATATCGACGATCATCCGCACGCCAAAAAGAAACTCATCTTGCTCGTTGCGCACTGGCGCGGTAACGATATGGGTCCAGACTTCGTCGCCGTCTTTGCGCACCAGGAGGCGTTCGACCGCGATCTCACCGCCTCCGGACGCCAGCATGCGGGTTCGGTGCAGACCCGTGCTCGGGTGAACGGGTGATCGGAAGTGGGAAAGCGTCTTGCCGAGAATCTCCTCCACGGGGCACCTAAGCAGCCGCGCTAGTGCTGGGTTAACCGCTGTGATGGTCGAGTCCTCTGCGACCAGCGCGGTCCCCGCTGGAGTCGATTCAAACAGCGAACGGAAGCGAGCTTCACTCTCCTGGACTTGGTCGGCCGCAGCCTTTTCAGCAGTGATATCGTCAAGCGTTCGCAAGATGCCGATTCGTCCGTCGGTGTGGTCGCGGAAGGCCGACGTTGTCACCTTCGCCCACATAGACGACCCATCGGCGCGCTGGAAGTGGCGGTCATACACCTGTGTGTTGAGGGTGTCCGACCGAACCTGATCTCCGCTCGACGGAGCGTCGGTCTCGTACCCTGCGGTACGGAATTCAGAGAGTCGATGGCCGTGTAACTCATCTTCGGTTCGTCCGAGCATCTGTAGGAGAGCAGGATTGACCCGCTCGATGGTCCGGTCTGGCCCAGAGACAGCCATGCCTAGTGGGGACGACTCAAACAGCTGACGGAAGCGTTCCTCGCTTGCTTTCAGCTCCTCTTCCGCCTGCTTCCGGTCGGTGATGTCCTCCAACGCTTGGATGGAGTAAAGGAACTTGCCCACTGAATCTCTAACTGCGGTCTCGGTTCCTTGGACCCAGCGGTGCTGCCCGTTGGGCCGGAGATAGGGCTTCAGCAACATGTGGTCATCGATCTCGCCAGCGACGAGTTTCTCGTGATTACGGTTGCCCTCGGGTACGAACCAAGGGGGGCACAGCGATTGCATCGTTGTGCCGACCAACTCATCCTTGGTTCTGCCAAATATGGCCTGCCCCGCCGGGTTGATGTCGACGATGTTGTCGTTGGTGTCCTTGAGTGCGATGCCCATCGGGGCCGCTTCGAACAGAGTGTGGAACCGCCGCTCACTACCCCGCAACTCTTCCTCGGCGATCTTCCGATCTGTTACGTCTTCCACCGTCATGATCGAGTATTGGAAGACTCCGTTCTTGTCGCGAACTGCGTGGTCCCGCCCTCGGGCTGACCCCGTAGAACCGTCACTTGCGACCCACTCGCGATCGAATTCCCTGGAGTCAAAATCCCCGGCAACCATCCGGGCGTGTGAATGATCTCCTGGTTGCGTTCGGGGGTTGGGTGAGAAGGCCAGAAGGCTCTTACCGATGACTTCGTCCTCGCTACGCCTCAGGATGTCGAGAAATGCTTTGTTGATTACTTGGATGTGGTTTTCGCGATCTTTGATGGCGATGCCGATCGGCGCGAATTCAAAGAGTTCCCGGAAGCGTTCTTCGCTCGCCAAGAGGCTTTCCTCGGTCTCACGCTGGGCGGTGATGTCCTCGAAGATACGCAAGACGTGCAGCAACTCGCCGCGGTCGTCTAGGACGGCAGATGCGGTGATTCGGGCCCACATGGGACTTCCGTCCCCATGCGCTAGCGGGAGGACAACGCTGATCGCTGGCCCCTCTCCTGCCTGCAACCGTGCTCGGATGCCCAAGTTGAATACGGACTGATCCGCGCCAGGACGGCCGAAGTCGTTGAGCCGTTTCCCGATGACATCGGCTTCGTCTCTTCCAAACATCGCGAGGAACGCGGGATTCACTTCGGCGATAGATTTCTGGCGTGTCGAAACTGCGATCCCCATCGGTGAGGATTCAAAAAGCAACCGGTAGCGCGTCTCGTTAGCCAACAGCTCCGCTTCGACTTCCCGTTGGGCGGTGACGTCCTCAACCATCCGCAGGACGTAGAGAAGCTCTCCAGAGTCGTTGCGGATCGCCGATGCGGTGACTTTGGCCCACATCAGAGTGCCATCGCCTCGCAGGACGGCGCGCTCGGAGGTCAATGGCTCGTCGCGCTCCGGGTCGTGTTGGAGGCGATCGCGCGTGTGGGCCGGTTGCTCATGTCCGGGAGCTCCGAAATCTGACAACCGCTTCCCAATGATCTCCTCTTCGGTTCGACCGAGCATCGCCAGCAGTGCGGGATTCGCCTCAGAGATGGATCGTTTACCGTAGGACACGAATAGGCCTATGGGGGCATTCGCGAACACCAACCGACTCCGCTCTTCGCTTTCAGTCACTCGTTGATGAGCAAGCACTCGTTCGGTTACGTCCCGGATGATGCCTGTGAATAGCGGCTTGCCTTCTACAGTGGCTTCGCTTACCGAGAGGTCTACGGGGAACACGGTGCCATCTTTGCGCACCGCGTTCGTGGTGTGAATCGTCGAGAGGAGGTCGGGTATTCCGCCTGGCGGAGGTGCCTTCCGGTGGGCTAGCACTTCCATGTACGCGGCGACCCTGGTCCGGCCTGGTTCCGGAACCAGCATGCCGGCGTGTTGGCCTATCAACTCCCCATGGTCGTAACCGAACATGGTTTCGGTTGATGGATTCACGGTCTCGATGACACCGTTGTCGTTGAGCGTGACCACGGCGTCGCTGGTGTTGTTCAGGATCGACTGCAGCCGACCGGCGACCTTTTGGGCGTGCGATGCCGCGAGCTCTAGACCATGCTCGATGCCCTGGAGTCGCGCGACTTCAGCCTCAAGTTCAACTATGCGGTCATCCACTGCCTGCGGGATATGCTGGTCAAGCTCGGTCAAGAATCGTATCTCCGGGGTGCCCGCTGGAGCGCAGTAGGCTTTTGCAGCAAACCAAGAATAGGGCGGGGCGAAGCAAAAAGCGTTGCAGCCTGGTTGCAATGCGGGGTGATCTGCGTACCGGTTCCGGTGTATGGATCCCCACAGACTTCGGGCCTGCTACAGGCAGGCACGAGCGTTCCTCGTGTTTCGCTAGCACGATGTACATGGCTACCGCTACGAGTGGCGAGCCTTCACGATGTCCGATAGACGCTCAGCGATCATGATGACCGTGAAGTTGGTGTTGGCGTGCGTCACCGTGGGCATGATCGACGCGTCAGCTACGTAGAGGTTGTCCAGCCCGTGAACCTTCAGGTTGCTGTCGACAACCGCCATCGGATCGGACGCTGGGCCCATCATGCACGTGCCTACGCCGTGGTGGTAGCTGTCGTAGGTCGACTGTGCGTACTCGCCCCAATCGTCGCCAGGGCCTGGCTGGATCAGCGGGCCGTAGTAGGGAGTCATCGTCTCCCCTCGCACAAAATCCTGGATGAACTGCATCGCCGTTGTCATCGCCTTCACGTCGTCCGGATGCTGGAGCATGGCGTCCACGATCGTCGGGAGTTCATGTGGATCTGTGCTGGCGAGGTGGACTCGACCCCGGGCACGCTGCTCGATCAGGTTCGCGGCGACGGGCATCAGCGGCTTCAGGCCCTCCATGATGATCGGCGCGCGCATGTAGAGGTGGAAGTTGGCGTTGGGTAGCGCCGGGTCACTCTTGAACAGGAGTCGGAATCCAGAGACTACCCAGTCCGGGTCGAACCCTTCGAACCCCTCAAACACCATGTTCACTGCCGCGTGGTCCTGGTAGTTGCCGCCGATCCCTTCGAGCGCGTGAACGACCTTGATGCCCAGCTTCTCCAGCTCGGCGGCAGGGCCTACGCCCGAAAGTTGAAGGATCTGCGGGCTGTGGTAAACACCCGCGCTCAGCACGATCGTGTCCGCCGCAGCGCTCAGCGTTTCGCCGTCGTGCTCGTACACGACCTCGTTGACGCGCGTACCGTCGATCTTCAGCGAGACGACTGGTGCGTCAGCGATGATGGTCAGGTTCGCCCGCTCACGAGCAGGCCCCAGGTAGGCCACAGCCGTCGACTGGCGAAGACCGTCTTTCACGTTCTGCGCTGACGGCCCGATGCCCTGGGGATCGGGCACGTTCAGGTCAGGGCTTATCTGGTAGCCGAGGCCCGTTGCTCGATCCACGAACGCTTCGATGGGGCCAGAGCGCGGGTCGTCGAACGAGAAGCCTCGCTTTACCGTCAGTGGGCCGTCCGCCCCGTGGTGAGGTTTGTCCCCGAAGTCCTGATCAGACTCGATGCGCCGCAGCACCGGCAAGACCTCCTCGTATGACCAACCGGGGTTGCCGAACGACTCCCACGTGTCCAGGTCATGCTGGGTCGGGCGCACCACACCCATCATGTTCACGGATGAACCGCCGCCCATGATGCGACCGGCTAACGGGTAGTACGTACTGCCGTCGATCTTGCGAGTCGTGGGGTACATCATCACGTAGTCGGATTGCAGTATGGCGCGATTGCCGCCCGAACCGCTGGCGATGAGCTCGGGTAGTGGCAGCGGGTCAGGGCCTGCCTCCAAGAGCAGCACCTGGCGATCGGGATCCTCCGACAGGCGGGCGGCCACGGTACAACCCGCAGATCCTCCCCCGATGACGATCACGTCGTAGACACGTTTCTGCTGCTGCATGGGAGGCCTCCGTACCGGGTGATTCACCGCGAACGTTGCGCAGGATACTCCCGTTCATCACGTTAGGCGCGCGGCGAGTGAGCGGGATTGCCTCGCGGTGCTGCATTGGAGTACGCTCGCGCCAATCTAGACAGCGTGTATAGAGGAGAGACGCCATGGTAATGAAGGGCACCGACATGAAGGTCGCGGAGACACCGTCTTCCGGTCTAACGGATTTCCGCATCCCCGACGCCTACGAGGACTGGTTGGTAAAAGAGAACGTCCTCGTTCACACCACGTTCTACATCCCCGATATGCATGAGATCGAGGTCGGTCCCTGGGAGCGCAAGGGCGGTGAGGGGGCGGTCGTCCACATCGACAACAACAACATGCCCAACGACATGCACGTTGTGGACATCAAGCCAGGCGGCAAGTCTGAGCCTGAGCACCACATGTACGAGGTCAACTTCTACATCGTGTCCGGTCGTGGCGCAACGACCGTGTGGATCGACGAGAAGAACAAGCAGACGTTCGAGTGGGGCGCAGGTGCCTTGTTCACCGTGCCGCTCAACGCCTGGTACCAACACTTCAACGGCACTGGCGACGTGAAGGTTCGCTACATCGCAACGACAAACGCGCCGCCCATGATGCGGTTGTTCCGCGACGAGAACTTCATGTTCAACTGCCCGACCATGTTTGAGTCGCGCTACGGCAGCGGCGAAGAGTACTTTTCGGGCAACGGAACGCTGTACAACAAGCGCATCTGGGAGACCAACTTCATCCCGAACGCGCCCGACATGGCGCTCTACGGCTGGAAGGAACGTGGGGCAGGTGGCATCAACGCCATGCTCAACATGGGCAAGAACGACATGGGCAACCACATCTCAGAGTTCCCCGTGGGCACCTACAAGAAGGCGCACCGCCACGGACCTGGCGCGCACCTCGTGCTCCTGAGCGGTGACTCTGGATTCTCGTTGATCTGGACCAAAGCCGACCGTTCCGACCTGATCAAGTGCGACTGGAAAGTCGGCTCCATAGTCATCGTTCCCAGCGATGGGACATACCACCAGCACTTCAACTCAGGAACCACGCGTGCCCGCTACATGGCGCTGCGCGATGGCAAAGGTGGGCTCATGAAGCCGAACGTGTCACCGGGTGGTGACGTCAGCATGAAGGACGGCGGCATCCAGATCGAGTACGAAGACGAGGCTCGCGAGATCCACGAGCTATTCGAGGCGGAGCTCGCCAAAAAGGGCGTCCAGTGCAACATGAAGGCGTTCATCCCGTACTGCACGGGTGAGGCTGGCGTCACCGAAGAGCGGTACGCCTAGAGCGCAACCTGATATTGGACAGCGAAGGGCGTCACGTTAGTGGCGCCCTTCGTGATTGTGCCGCCGCTACTGGCGCTCCACCAGAAGCGCATGCCGCATAATGCCCTGGCTCATCCTTCTCCGTGAGGTCCCCCGTTGTTCATCAAACAGTACGTCCTTGAGTGCCTCTCGCACGCTTCCTACCTGATCGTAGATGAGGCATCCGGCGTGGCCATCGTGGTCGACCCCCAGCGGGACGTCACCGAATACATCGCGGACGCGACCGCCGCAGGCACGACTATCCAGCACGTGGTGCTCACGCACTTCCACGGCGATTTCGTGACCAGCCACCTAGCGTTCCGCGATAGCTTCGACTCCACGATTCATATCGGCTCGCGTGGGCAGGCTGCCTATGACTTCGCGCCAGTGCACGATGGCGACTCGCTGGAGTTCGACGGCGTCACGCTGAGGTTCATCGAGACTCCGGGCCACACGCCAGAGAGCATTTGCGCGGTGGTCTACGACAAGGCCACCGCGCCCGAAACTCCCTACGCTGTGCTCACGGGCGAGACGCTGATGATCGGCGACGTTGGCCGACCGGACCTCGTGGCGTGTGGCGAGCAGGACCCGCTCGCGCTGGCCGAGGAACTATACGG
>JAQCEV010000063.1 GCA_027618515.1 Chloroflexota bacterium
ACAAACTAGAGTCGGTTCAGCGTCGGGCTAGTATCCGCGAGCCCAGTCCACCACGTTCTCGATCTGCTCGCCGTCCAAAAACTTCCGCAGATTGTCGCAGAACAGATCCAACGAGAACGCCTGCGGGATGTCCGCCCGAACCGCGATGTGCGGCGTGATCACCACGTTAGGCAACGCCATCAGCGCCGCAGGTGGCTCCTCGCCCTCCTCGCTGCCCTGGAACACGTCCAAGTAGGCCCCAGCCAGATGACCGCTCGCAAGCGCCGCCACCAGGGCATCCTCGTCCACGATCTCCCCCCGAGCCACATTGATGAAGATAGCCCCAGGCTTGATCGCCGAGAACACCTCAGCCGTGAACATCCCCACAGTCTCCGGCGTCGCCGGAGTGCACAGCGCCACGAAATCGCACTCGCCGAGCATCTCCTTCAGATCGGCCGCAGGGAACACCTCATCAACCACGCCCGCTGAGTCCGGCCCACGCTTCTCCGTCGACCGCCTGCTGCCAACCACGCGCATCCCGATGCCGCTCGCCAGCTTCGCCACGTTGCCGCCGATGCCACCCAGGCCCACAACCCCCATCGTCTTCCCCTGTGCGAGCTTCGCCGGGCCGAACGCCTTCCCGTCGTGCTTGCCTGCATCCGTCTGCCGCACCGCGATCTGGAAACTCTTCGCGATCATCATTCCGCCGAACACCGCCATCTCGGCGATAGACCGCGCGCCGGTGTACCCCCGCGATGTCGTCACGTCCACGCCAGATTCCCAGAACTCCGAGTGCTGGATGCTGGACAGCCCTGCCATGCTGAAGTGGGCCCACCGGATGTTCGGCATGCGACTCAACAGATCGGATGGATGTACCGCGCCGCAGAACGCCGCCTGCGCCGCACCGAGCACGCGGTCGACCTCTTCTTTCGGCAGGTCTGGCATCCAGACGTCAGGACGCTCGAATCGCTTGATGTGCGTCTCCGGAAAGAACCGTGCCGTATCGGCGCGCAAGCTCCGCCACAGCGGAACAACCTCCAACCGATCGGGTGCTACGGCCTTGATCTTCTCAACATCCTGCGGTGATGCGTCGCGCACCAACGCAACGACGACTTTGTCTTCAGTGCCAGGCATACGGTTACTCCGGGGCCAGATTTGGGAGCATCAGTCTACGCCGGGCAGCCCCCATCGTGAATCTATGCTCGCTCCCTGGCCTCGATACCAAGAGCGAACCGCCTCGGAGATTTATTGACGCCGTACTCCCAACCGGGTACCACTCTGCAGTGCAAATCTTCACTCTTCAGCGCTGGGTGGATCGCTCCAGCGAGGCAGGTTGGCTCGCGATGGTCGTGCTCGTGCCACTGGCGATCACCCACGATACCTGGATGGACGCCTACACCCAGGTTCCCAAAGTCTTCGTCCTTCGCACCGTGACGCTGTTCCTCGTTGCCGCGCTTGTCACCGGCGCAGCGTTGTCCCTGGGCATTGCCCCGTGGCGACCGGTCGCTGCAATACGGGCTTGGCGGGATGCGGCGAAGCGGCATCCTGCACGCCTGGTACTGCTAGCCGTCGCCGCGATCGTGTACGCCAACCTACTGGCGACTGCCTTGTCGCCCGTGCCCCACGTCTCGATCGCGGGCGCCGACGCTGGGCGAGTCAGTGGCGGTCTGCTCACGTTCGCTTCCTACATTGTTGCATTCGTTGCGGTGGTCGCCCACCTTCGGACACGAACGCAGTTGATGCGGATCCTCTACGCAATCACGGGTGCTGCATGGCTCGTTAGTCTCTACGGTATCGGCCAGCATTTTGGCGTCGACTGGTTCCTTGACGACGCCCTCCCTGCGAAGCGCGTGACGCTGACCTTCGGCAACCCGATATTCGCAGGCGCACTCCTGACGATGACGGTTCCCCTATCTTTGGCTCTCGGCACGACGCTGGGCGGAAAGTCCGCGCAGATCCTGGTCGGCGCCGCCATGGTGGCACCACAAATTGCAGCAGCAGCGTTCACACTGACTCGAGGAACCTGGCTCGGCCTCGCGTTCGGATGCGTAGCGTTCTTAGTAGCTATAGGTTGGAGCCAGGATCTACGCAGGGCTGGCAGATCGGCTGCTGTCCTGGGCTTGAGCCTCGGAGTGGCGCTACTACTGGTGGCGCTCCCGGTTCCAGGGCAGACAGAAGATTCCAACCTCGTAGCTTCGCGGCTCTCCTCGATTCCAATATCCGTTTCTGCAGAAGGAGGACTTTCCTCCCGGTACGCGATATGGGGTTCCACGATTGACGTTTTGCGGTCGTCCCCATGGCCGGATGAGCAAGCTTACCCGGCTATCCCCACCCTCACCGCATCGGCGCTGCGACCCCTCGTGGGCTACGGTCCCGACATGTATACCTATGTCTATCCCCTATCGGGCGACACGTTGAATGGTGGCCGCGCGGAATACGCCCACAATTTCGTGCTACAAGCAGCGACTGAGATCGGCGTGCTGGGCGCCTCGGCCTACGTGGGCCTGATTGCTGCTCTAGGTCTGCTCTTGTTTCGGCTGCTCAAGCAGGCAAAGAGAACGGGTGAGTTTGGTTGGCGAGTGCCTCTGCTGGTGGGAATATCGGCGTCGCTAGTTGCTCGCACGGTGGAGCAGATGGTGGGGGTGGCGCAAACCTCTGACTTGCTGCTTTCGTGGGTTCTCGCGGGAGCCGTGGTTGCGCTGTCATTGAGCAGATTCGATTGCGAAACAACCACGACCCCCGCTGGGTCCCGCACCGCCCGCAGCCTGCGCACCTCCGTACCGCTTATGGGTGCTGGCTTGTTCGTACTGGTGCTGGGCTTCGCCTGGATCGAAGTCGTGTTTGAAGACGCCTACTCCGCACGCCTGGCCGCGCGAGCCCACGCGGCGTCGGAACCAGGCGATGCCGGCCACGCCGATGAATTGTTAGCCAAAGCAATTGCTCTGTCGCCTGGATCTGCAGTTACGCGCCTGGGTCTCGCCGATCGCCTGTTCGAGCGTGCCCTGGTTTCCCCAAGCCCACGTACGCAGGCCGAAGCGTTGGTGTCCGCGCTGCGCGAGACCGATGCTGTACAGGCTCGCAACCCGCTCGATGGACGAGCCTGGGCTCGTTCGGCGCGGATCAACGTTATGCTCGATTCGCTGATTGAGGGCACCTTCGCGGAGGCCGCGCTTGAGGACGCCCTGACCCTCGCGGCACTGTACCCAGGCTTCTGGCAGCCGCGACTCGAGGTCGCAGCGACGCGATTGTTGCTGGACGATTCGACACGTGCAATTGAGGACTTGGCTGTCGCAAGAAAGCTCGGGGCTGAAGGACCGTCGGTGCTCTTCGCTGAAGCCATGGCGCTGCTAGCGGCTGGCCGTCGTGACGAAGCAAGTGCCGTCGCCAACGAGCTACTGTTGGACGAGGCCGAAGCAGCCCGAGCCATGCACGAGGAGTTCTTGCGCAACCTCGGCGCAGATCGCTAGTCCCGGGTAACGAAAAAGCCGTTGATGAATCGCTCACCTGCACTCGGGAATCGTCCGGTCGCGAGCATCGCCCGAAAGCCGAGGTATCGTGCCAGTCGCAGCCCTATCTGGCGAACCATCGAGACTAATCCCGCTGGTGGCGCCTGAGCGGCAGTGAAATCCAATTGGATCGGCACGATCCTGAACCCCGCGCCTTTGAGTGCTTGTACGAATAACTGCGGCGAGTAGTAGTTGATGTGCGTGGGGTTGAAGACATCTTCGGCAGGCGAGCCTGTGTAGCGTTGGGCTCGGTATCGCGCGAGTTTTCGGTAGTCAACCAGCGGGACCGCGAAGAAGGCGAACCCGCCCGGCTGGAGTAGTTCGTAAATGTTCGCCAACTCCTGCTGCGGATCCACACAGTGCTCGATCACCTGATTACATATGACACCGGCGAACGGCCCCAGCGCCTTGAGATCGTCGACCGAATTCCTGAACGCGATCCCGTCAACATCCGCAGACTCGATGTGGACGTCGTACGCCACGGCGGTCGTACGTGGGTAATAGGTCGCCCACCGCAGATAAGACGCGATGTAGGTGCTTCCGTAATCGAGCAACCGGATATCCTTGAACTTGGAGGCCACCAGTCGATACACACTCATCGCGATGGCATTTCGGAGCCCCACAGATGCAGGAGATGTGTCTGAGAAGACATCGCGAAACTCAGCTCGGTCTAGGGGCTGATCACGAGGCGTGATTGCGTTCGGGTCATATTCGCCTCCGATGTAGCACATCGAACAGCGCCCGCAGGTGTACAGATGCAGGGACTCGCTGAACTCCATCGTGGAGCCGTCGTCCAGGAAACGCTGTTGGAGAAATTCAGGGCTCCACTCGTCAAACACGTGTCGTTCTTCTGAACCGCAGGCAGGGCATGCTCTCATGGTTGTTTGTCTAGTCTCCCGCTTCGGTCGCGTAATACTCGGCATAGTGGCCACCAGCGCGCACAAGGGAATCGTGATCCCCTGTCTCTACTACCTTTCCGTTTTCCAGCACGACTATGACATCCGAGTCGCGGATCGTGGAGAGCCGGTGGGCCACGACGATCACGGTGCGCTCACCGTGCATCGCGCGGATAGATTCCTGGATCGCCGCTTGGGAACGGGCATCCAGATCGCTGGTGGCCTCATCGAGCAATAGTACCTGTGGATCGCGCACGAGAGCACGCGCGAGCGCTAGGCGCTGACGCTGCCCACCTGACAGCAGTACTCCTCTATCTCCCACGATCGTGTCGTAGCCATCGGGAAGTTCTGCGATGAACGCATCGGCTCCAGCCTGCGTTGCAGCTGCACGGATGTCTGCGTCTGTCGCGTCTGGATTCCCCAGCGCGAGATTGTGAGTGATGGACTCGTGGAAAAGAAACGATTCCTGGCCCACGAAGCCGACCAGAGACCGCCAGGACTCCACGTCGATGTCGCGTAGGTCAACTCCGTCCACAAAGACGCCGCCGCTCGTCGGGTCGTCGAATCGCAGCAATAGATTCACCAACGTCGATTTGCCAGCACCGGACCCTCCAACGATCCCCACAGTCGTCCCTTTTTGCACGCGGAGATTGATCGTATCCAGCGCGTTGCGGCGACCATCGTAGGTGAACGTGACGTTTCGAAGCTCGAGCGATGTGGCGAGCCCCGCAGACTTGGCTTGGGCTTGTTCTGGCGCCTGATTCGCCTCCGCCTCCGCGCGGAGCCGTTCCAACTCTTCGTACCCAGGGGACGCACTCACGCACTGATACAAGCTGCTCTGCAGCAGGATAAGCCGCGGAGAGAGCCTGAAGAGCAACACGAAGAACGCGACTACCACGGCCGTTTGAACATCCAACAAAAGGACCCCGATCGCAAGCAGCGACGCGATTACTACGACCGCCGCTATCTCGTAGATGGATCGGAAGCTAGCGATGATACGCTCGATGGCCACGAGTTCACGAGCGACTCCCCGCGAGACGTGCATGAACACCTGATTAGCGTGCGTTTCAAGTCCCAGAGCGCTGACCTCTCGCACGGCCGAGAGGTACTCAACGGTGGTGGTTTTCAGCGCGGTATTCGCTTGGGTCATGCGCTCGCCTCGCTGCTTGAGGCTCCCGGTTCGGCGTGCAACGAGAGCAAACGCCCCGACGAATACCACAGCGACGATCGAAAGTTGCCACGAAATGATGACCGCAGTTCCCAGGTATACGGCTATGAGCATGATTGCAACCAAGGCTGTCAGCAGTTGTAGCACTGCCGTGCCAGCGCGCGCCGCTTCTACCGTTATGGCGTTGGAGAAGCGCCCCAGGTGCTGATCGTCGAAATACGAGACGGGCGCTGCCATCAGTGCACCGAATAGCTTCTTGCGCATCGAGACTTCGACAGCGACCCTCACTTTGATCGTCGTAGTTGTCTTTACGAACAAGAGCAGGCTCTGCAAGCTGAACAGGGCGAGGCCGACCAACACCAATGCGGTGGTAGAGAACGGGATGCCCAGGGGGGTCAACACCCGGAAGGCCATCTCGGAAAAGGGGTGCTCGGGCTGCACCAACTCCTGCTCTCCGAGGCCTTCTATGATGGGTAGGATCAAAGCGAGGCCCGCGCCCTCGGTGACAGCGATAAGAACGCTCACGCCGACCGTGGTCGCCGCGAGCGTTGGGTGGCTAAGGAATGCCAGTTTCAGCAACTTGCGCATGTAATGTCCGGTAGAGATCGGAAGTGCGAGGCACTTTTTATCCGTCCGCCGGACGCGTGCCTACGGTCGGAAGCGAGGAGCGTCGAAGTGCATCGTTCGCGGTAGTATGATGGCACATCTGGGGCGGCGGCTGTATAGGTGTCCCACGTCCATCGCCGTGCCTGCTGGTTGGGGTCGAGAGAGACCGTTGTCACACGTTGTAGAGCCCAACTCACGGGATTTTCACGGTGCTGCCGTAGATTACCCGTCAACTGATAATTTCGAAGCCGACTCGTGGAGGACGATTCATGTTGACCAAAGCACAGAACGAACGACTCACCCAAGTGGGGCCAGGAACGGCAATGGGGGAACTCATGCGCCGCTATTGGCATCCCATCGCGGGCAGCGCCCAGTTGAACGACGACACGCCCACGCGCGAAGTACGCATCTTGGGCGAGGACTTAGTGCTGTTCAGAAGTGCTATCGGCAAATTAGGACTTATCGAGCCTTCGTGCCCTCACCGCAAGGCCAATATGTCGTACGGCATCCCCGAACCTGAAGGCCTCCGGTGTGCATACCACGGTTGGCTGTTCGACGAAGCTGGGAATTGCGTGGATCAACCGTCAGAGCCCGCGGGAAGTCGCTTCAAAGACAAGGTGAAATTGAAGTCCTACAAGGTGGAGGAACTCGGTGGCCTGGTCTTCGCCTACATGGGCCCCGAGCCTGCGCCTCTACTTCCGCACTGGGACATCCTGGTTTGGGAGGGCGTGAGGAACGCTTGGTCCTGCGTCTTGCCGTGCAGCTGGCTTCAGTGTCAGGAAAACTCGCTGGATCCGCTTCACTTCCAGTGGCTTCATCGCTACTGGGGCGGCTGGGAGATGAATCGGCTGGTACCCAAAGAACAGCGCGACGATTTCAATCGTGCCACGGCCTCCAGGGGCGAGCCCCACAAGAAGGTTGGATTCGAGATCACCGACTACGGAGTCATCAAGCGTAGGTTGGTTGGTGATGAGACGGAAGAGGACGACCACTGGAAGATCGGGCATCCTGTGCTGTTCCCCAACATCCTGCGAGTCGTTGACAACATGCAATTCCGGGTGCCCATCGATGACACCCACACGCTGCACGTGCGTTTGGAGTACCGACACCTGAACGAAGGCGAAACCATGCCCGCAGATGTGCCTTTCGAGATGAAACCGCTGTACGACGATACCGGTCGAATCAAGCGGGACTACGTCGCGGGCCAAGATCAGACCGCGTGGGTGATCCAGGGGCCGATCTCCGACCGCACCAACGAACGGCTGGGCGCATCCGATGTGGGCATCATCCTGTATCGCAGGATGCTCATGCAGCAGATGGACGTGGTCGCGGACGGTGGCGAACCCATGAACGTCTGGCGCGACGAGTCCAAGAACGACATCATCGTTCTGCCGGTGGAATACTGGAACTACCCTGGTTACGACGAGCCTGGCGGGCCGTTCAAGAACATAACGCCCCGCAAGCCTGACGTGGAGGCTGAGCTGTCTGGACACGGTTCCGAACTGCCAGAGTTCGTGGAGGTAGACAAGCAACGGTACGATGCTTCCAGAGTCGGTCAGAAGAGCTAATTCTGGCGGATAGGACTCGGCCGCCCGCCCGTCAATATCCGAAACACTTGCTACCGAGGGGCCGCGCACCATGCGCGGCCCTTCTCGTTGAGCCGCTACTCGCGAGGTCCGATGACCACGTTGTGCAATAGAGGAATGCCCAGCGGGCCGATGGAGAATCCCTGAACGTAGGGCTTCGTTAGCACGTAGTCGGGCGCGTGATACAGCGGAATGATCGCCGCGTCCTCCACCAGTATCTTTTCAGCCTCTTGGTAGAGCGCCATGCGCCGCGCGTTGTCCTGCTCGGTGCGCGCCTCCTCGATCAGTCGGTCATAGTCCGCGTTGTTGTAGCCGCCCACGTTGTTGTCGACCGATGTCGAGTGCATCAGTACGTCTAAGAAGTTCTGCGGATCTGGATAATCGGCGATCCACCCATAGTCGAAAAGATTGCCGATCTCATTGGCGAGCGCGTAGTAGTACGCGTCTGGGGCCAGCGTGCGGACTTCGACCGTCACTCCCAGATTGCGGTGCCAATCGTCGATCATGAACTGGAGGTCTGGGGGAACGGCGCCGAAGCCGGCGGTGGTGAATACGACTGCCGGGAATGCTTCGCCAGCATAGCGCGACCCGTCCAAGGCCGCCTTCGCAGCGACCGGGTCGTACGGGAGCCCTTCGAGCGCATCGTTGTAGCCGGGTAGACCGGGCGGGAGTAGGCCCTTGGCCGTATCAACCTTTCCCCCGTAGACGATTTCGTTGAGCCCGTCGCGGTCCAACGCCATCACGAACGCCCGCCGAACCATCGGATCGTCGAAGGGCGCTTTGGTGGTGTTGAACCCGACGTAGTTCACCAGGAATTGCGGGAAGATGCGCAACTGATCCTCAAGGCCATTAGCGGGATCAAGCGCACGATCGACTGTGGCCCCACCGATGAATGCGACATCACTGAGTTCGGCCTCGTAAAGTTGCATTGAGGTTCCGAGGTTGATGGGGAATACTGCGTAGGGCAGGCTGCTGGGCGTGTGGTAGCGGTCGAATCGCTCGAGTATCAGCACCTCGCCCTCTGTCCACTCCTTGAGCTTGAACGGTCCGGAGCCATTGATGGATCCCCGCCACCAGTCGTAGCCACGGGGCTCGATATTTTCTCGGTCGACGACATATGCCGTCGGGTACGTGAGCTTGGCGAGGAAGTACGCCTTCGGCGCGTCTATCGTCAGCTTGATCGTGTCTTCACCCACGACCTCGACTCCGCTGATGGTTGTCGAGCTTCCCTCCAGCTTGTCCATCACGCCTACGATGTCGCCCAGGTAGAGAGCGGTTGTCGCGCTATGCAACCCTGGGTCGGCGGCACGCTCGATCGAGTAACGAACGTCCTCTGCTGTGATGCGGCGACCGTCGTGGAACAATGCGTCATCTCGGAGAGTAAACGTGTAGACCGTGCCCGACGCGTCCAGTTCCACGCTTTCGGCAAGGTCAAGCTGCACGGTGAGCGACTCGTCGAATCGGGTCAAGCCGCTGAACAGATGCGCGACGATCAGGTGCGACGTTCCCTCGCGGCTCATGGCCGGGTCAAGCGTTATCGGGTCAGACCACGGCATTGTCAGCGAATGCTCGCGGGCCACGCCGAACATGGCGGGCTCGAAAACCACTGTGCTGCGGAGGATCGCTTCTGCACCTGCCCAGTCACGCTCCAATGCATCGGTGGTCCCGCTCACCATGATCACATAGGTGCGGAGGGCCGCAGAAAGCAAGAACAGGCGTGACTCGTAGGTTCCATCGCCTCGCAGGTAGATGAAATCGCGCCGGAGCGCGGTGATGCCGCTGTCGAGACGAAGCGATGCGCCGTCTTTTACTTGATCTGGATCCGTGAGGATATTCCGGAAGATGTCAACGGTTTGGTCGATGCGGTCATCGTCGGTGAGGTCCTCGATCTCGACGCCAGAGTAAAACAGCACCTGGACTGTCTCATCGGGGTTATCGACGACGGCATCTGCTCCAAACTGACTGATGTACGACCCCAAGTCCCATGATTCGGGGTAGTGGAATCCCAGTCCCACCTCTTCTTCTACGAGAATCTTGAAACCCTCCGGGGGCTGGTCAATGGGAGACGTGATCGGAACGGGCGTGGCAGTTGGTGATGGAGCATCGGTTTGTTGCGCCGACGTGGGGCTCGGCGTCGGAATGGGTGTCGACGAAGGCCGTTCCTCCGATGGCGTGATGGGAGTCGGCGTTGCGTCGCTCGATGAGCAAGCAGCGATAACGACCGCTCCTGTCAGGAGAAGCGCAAGGAACATGGAACGGCGTAGATACTTCATCTGATTCTCCTGCGAAAGGCAAGCCCGCCAAACATGATGCCGAGGACGATGCCTCCGTCGAGCCCAGCCGAAGCCCCGGATCGGTTGCATCCGCTGCCTCCTCGTGGAGTTGCGGTGGCTGTGGGCTCGCTTGTGGGTGTGGCTGTTGGGCGTGCGGTCGGGACTGGCTTGGGGGGCGGGGTGATGTCGCTTGCGTTCAGGGGTAAGCCGAACGGGGGGATAGTAGGAATCAATTCGCGCTCGACGCCGCCAGATTCCGTACGAGCAGGTAAGCCGATGTCGGCACGCCATGCTGACTCCAGCCCGTCGGAGTCGAACCCGTAGACGTTATCGAGGGCGCGGTCGATCGTACCGAGCTGCTGGAACGCGTTCAGAAGCTCGTTCATTCGAGTCGCGCCGTAGGTATCGATCAGGTGAGCCACAAGGCTCCGACTCTGTGCGTAAGCCAAAAGCGCGCCGTCTTCAGAGGTCGGGAAGGAGCCTGCAAAGCCTCGGGCCGTGAACACCCTGTCTTCGGTGACGGCGTTGTTCAGCGCATTGTTGAAGACGCTATCGGCGTCCCCCTCGTTGTATACAGCAAGTCCTTCATCCAACCATGCCGGGAGTGAGGAACCGCACCGGAACGTCGCTTGCCCGATGACCACGTGGGTCATTTCGTGAACCATCGCGTCGCGGCCCCACGAGAGGTTGTTCTCACCGATGCCCATGGCGACCAAGTTGTGACGCGGGAAAGCGATTCCTCCCGCCCACTCGGGACTGAAAAGGACCGTTTCACGCATCGCTTCCGCCGTCGCGTAGATGCGAACTGTGACGATGTCGTCGGGGACAACCCCGGTGGACCGTTCGAGTTGGTTGATGCCTCCGTCGGCGGTCTGCAGGAGATCGCGCGCAAATGCATCGCTGCCCGCGTACCACTGGATCTGCGTGTGGTCGCTGGCGATGGTGCGCCAGTCGAAGCGCGGATCCTCGTAAACGACGGATTCGGACGGTGTCTCGAAGCTGCTCCCCTCGCCTGAAAGTACCCAATGGTAGGTAATTTTGGCGCCAACGGGCAGCCCCCCGGCGTCTCGCAGATCCCACTCCCATTCGAGGCTGGGGTTGGCACTGGGCGCGAACGTTACTAGACCGCTCGCCATACCTGTGCCGCAGGAGAGCTGGTCTACCTGGTAGCGGACCTCAGCGCGGTCTATCACCACTGGCGTACCGGCGCGTAGGTGGAAAGTGAGACCGTTGGGGAAGTCCGTGGTGGTTGATAGATGAGCGTCGAGGAGAGGTTCCTGGGCGTGTGTGGGGCCGACCACCACTGCCAGCACCAGCACCGCTAATCCTGCCGCTGCCCATTGCCGCACATGCACCCAGCTACTCTCGTTCGACGTTCGATAGTAAGTACGCGCGCATCAGGGCATTCAGTTCTCCGTCGAGCACCAATTCAGGGTTGGTGCTCTCATACCCGGTGCGGTGATCCTTGACCATCTTGTACGGGTGGAGGACGTAGCTGCGGATCTGATTGCCCCAGCCTGCGGCGATATGATCGCCCTTGAGTTTGGCCCGCTCCTCTAAGCGCTCGCGTATCGCAATCTCCATGAGGCGAGACCGAAGGATCTTTAGCGCCACCTCTTTGTTCTGGAGTTGAGATCGCTCGTTCTGACAAGAGACGACGAGACCACTGGGGCCGTGGGTGATACGGACTGCGGTGGAGTTCTTCTGGACGTGCTGCCCACCAGCTCCTGAGGCCTTGAAGACGTCGATCCTGAGGTCGTCGAAGTTGATCTGGACATCAACGTCACCTTCCGCCTCCGGAAGGACTTCGATGAGCGCGAACGACGTGTGGCGGGCGTGGGCGGAGTCGAAGGGCGACTGCCGGACGAGCCGGTGGACTCCACGCTCAGCCTTGGCGTAACCGTAGGCGTGTTGCCCCGTGATCTCGATGGTCACGCTCTTGATCCCCGCCTCTTCGCCTTCGGAGAGATCTAGGACCTCGGCCTTGTAGCCAGCGCGTTCGGCCCAGCGGGTGTACATCCTGAATAGCATCTCCGCCCAGTCCTGGGAATCGGTGCCACCTGCGCCCGCGTGGATGGCCAAAATGGCGCTGCGGGCGTCGAATTCCCCAGAGAGGACAAGCTCGAATTCGCGTTCTTCCGCTTCTGCGAGGAGCGCTTCGCCCTCTGACGCGAGCTCTTTGAGCATGGCTTGGTCTTCGGATTCGATTGCCAGGCCGATGAACTCGTGTGTGGTGGTGACGCGTTCCTCGAAGCCCCGCCATCCCTCAACGGTGTCCTTGAGTCGGGCGAGTTGCCGCATCGTGGCTTGGGCCTGCTGCGAATCGTTCCAGAACTCGGATTCGGAGACTAGCTTCTCGAGTCGCTCGGCTTCGGTTGCTTTGCCAGCGACGTCAAAGTCGCACCATGATCCCGGCTATGTGTTCAACCAGGTTGGCGAGTTTGTCTCGCAGCTCTTCCATGGTGATCTCCGTTCGGGGGGAGGCCGGGGGAATGGTGGAACCTCAGCGGCTCCACAAGGAGTGAATTATAGCATCGGGAAGCAGGTGGTGGCCTGATGGGTGAGCATTGAAGGGCTCGTGTTTGCTGTGCTAGAGTAGGTGTCTCAGTCGGGGTGTGGCGCAGCCCGGTAGCGCGCCTGCATGGGGTGCAGGAGGCCGTTGGTTCGAATCCAATCACCCCGACCAGTTTCCGAACGTTCAAGAGCCCTCGTCATCACGACGAGGGCTCTTTGCTGCTCGTCTCGTTCACGGAGTGAGGGGCGTGGCCCTCGGTGACAGTACGATGTTCGGGACTAGTGACAAACCTGACTCATTTTGACTCAAAGTGACTCATTGGCCTTTGGGGTACTGGGGCCCTGGACGAGCCTGAGTTCGTGCAAAGTGGCGTTCTCTGGCGACGTTTGGTGCTGCTGGCGAATGGGTGTTGGTCGTGCTCGTGTCACTGAAACGACGATAAAGTTTTGGGGGACTACCGCGCGACGGGCAAGTGTCACACGTTGATCTGCGGGTGGGTGTGGATCGGGGGCAACGCGTTCTGCACTCTTGCGGTGGGTGGCTTCACAACACGTTCACGAATCCCGCGTACCGTTGAGTTGCGTGGTATTCGCCAAGGAGCGTCGCGATGGAATCAGTGCAACCTGGCAAGGGATCCTTCGAGCGGGCGAAGGCCGACATGGTCCGGTGGATCCGACGGAGAGTCGATGACGACCGCATCGCCGATGCTTTTGCTGCTGTTCCACGCGAGGAGTTCGTGCCGGTTGATCTGCGGGGCCAGGCATACGAGGACTCGGCGCAGCCGATAGGTGAGGAGCAGACTATCTCCCAGCCGACGATGATCGCGATCATGCTTCAGGCGGCGCAGTTGAACGCTGCCGACAAAGTGCTGGACGTTGGCACCGGCAGCGGCTATCAGGCGGCCCTCCTGTCGCACCTGGTCAAAACGGTTATCGGGGTGGAACGCATCCCCGCGCTGGTTGAGCGGGCGGGCGCCGTGTTCGAGAGGCTCGGCTATGCCGACATCGTCGTCCACCAAGCGGTCGAAGACGTCCTTGGGTGGCCGGACGATGCTCCCTACGACGCGATTCTGGTGGCTGCGTCGTCGCCAAGCGTGCCGGACTCGCTGGTGGACCAGCTCGCCGTGGGGGGCCGACTCGTCATCCCCGTCGGCGAGGCTTTCTCGCAAGATCTGGTCAGAGTTACGAAGACCTCTTCTCGCTTGCGCACGGAATCGCTCGGCGGATGTGTGTTCGTGCCGTTGATAGGCCGAGGTGCTTGGAACCTATGACGCGTGCCCCTGCAAAAGTCGGCGCCGCTTGCTGGCGCGCTCCGGCGTCCCGATAATGGCGTCGCTGAACGAGGAAAGACGATGCTCACAGAAGCCGAGAACAGGTTTTTCACCGAGGTTAGTGCAGGAACGCCCATGGGCGAGTACTTGCGTCGGCACTGGCATCCCATCGCGCCCATCGCCGAGTTGGACGAGCGTTCCACGAAGCCGGTTCGGTTGCTCGGTGAGGATCTGGTGCTCTACCGCGATCGCTCAGGGACGTATGGCCTGATCGACCGCCTATGTCCGCATCGTCGCGTGGATCTGAGCTATGGCATCCCTGAAGAAGACGGCCTGCGCTGCATGTACCACGGGTGGATGTTTGACGAGACGGGCCAATGCGTCGAGCAGCCTTTCGAGGAGACGGTGCACCCTGACGGTCGCTTCAAGGAGAAGGTGAAGGTAACGGCCTATCCCGTGGAGCCGAAGGCCGGCCTGCTCTGGGCATACCTGGGCCCTGCACCCGCGCCGTTGGTTCCCAACTGGGAGCCGTTCACGCACGACGATGGTTTCGTGGACGTGTGCATCACCGTTCTCCCGTGCAACTGGTTCCAGGCGCAGGAGAACTCCATCGACCCGGTGCACGCGGAGTGGTTGCACGCCTACTGGGCGCAGCAGTTGAGCGTGGATACGATATTCGGCAAGCCGCCGTCTCACATCAAGATCGGGGCTGATGCGTTTGACTACGGGATGATCTATCGCCGCGTGGTGCAGGGATCGAGCGAGGAAGACGAGAACTGGCTCAAGGGGCGTGTTTGCCTGTTCCCCTATGCGTTGTTCATCGGGCACACCTACGCCTGCCACTTCGAGTGGCGTGTGCCCATCGACGATGAGAACACGCTCAGCGTGATGTGGTTCCTCAACCGTGTCGCGCCTGGCCATGAGCCGCCGAAGCAGCCGAGCATCCCCTACTGGTACGGCGAGGTGTACGACGAGGACGGTCGTTTCCGCACGAGCCACGTGGTGAATCAGGACATCGTGGCGTGGGCAGGCCAGGGCCGCATCGCCGACCGCACCAAGGAAACGCTGGGCGAGAGTGACAAGGGCGTGATCATGCTTCGGCGGATGCTCAAGGAGCAGGCAGCGCTGGTCGCGGAGGGCAAGGATCCCATGAGCGTGGTGCGTGACCCCGTTGCGAACGAATCACTCCACTTGCCCGTCCACGATTTCTTCGGGACGATCGCGGTTGGCCCTGGAGCGGGAAACACTGCACATATCCCGTTCCAGCACGGTGAGCCTGAGGAGGCTATTGCCGCCATCAACGATGTGATCGCCACGTGGAAGGACGCCAAGCCCGCTAGCTGATGTGGCGTGCCAACGCAGCAGGTCACGCAAGTCCGTGTCGGTGTTCCGCGCGTATTCCTTGGGTGAGTCAGGGACTCACGATTGATCCAATCACCACCAGGTTGCCGTATTGATAGAAGAAGACATACAGCACCGGTTGTTGCTCTCCCGCGTCTCGGGTGGCGACGAGACAGCCTTCGCTGAGCTGTACGACCTCCTGGCAGTCCGCGCATACTCGCTGGCGCTCTACGTTGTGTAAGACGCTCAGTCCGCCGAGGACGTGGTGCAAGACGCCTTCGTCAACATCTGGCGGATGGCGGGGAGTTTCGACCCTCGCCGTGGTTCGGTGAAGGGGTGGATGCTTACCGTGGTGCGCAATCGAGGAGTTGATCATCTGCGTCGTCTGAGCGCGCGTCCCCGTGCAACGGTGGATATCGGCACGATAGACGTGGGAGGTTCCCCGGAGGCGGTGTGGGAAGAAGTCGTGCGATCGGTGGACTCTGAGTTGGTACAAGACGCCTTATGCTCCCTACCCGCAGAGCAGCGCCAAGTGATCGACATCGCGTACTTTGGTGGCCTGTCACAGCAGGAGATAGCTGCGGAGTTGAGCCTGCCGCTTGGAACCGTCAAAGGGCGGATGCGCTTGGCGTTGAGCAAGCTACGAACGAGCTTGGGTGGCGCAGATGGGAGTGACGTGCGATGACTGAAGCTGCCCACGTTCTGTTTGAAGAGATGGCGACGGCCTATGCGGTCGGCGCGCTAAGCATCGCTGATCAGCCTGCATTCGAGGAACATTTGGCTGGGTGCGATGACTGCCGCACATTGATAAGTCAGCTTTCGGCGGTGGTGTCAGAGTTGCCTCTGAGCGTGCCGCCAGTCCAGCCGCCCGCTAGGCTCCGTAATCGCGTGATAGCCGCCGTCCACGATGAAGCGTCGCAGGCGACCGTCGCCCATCGCGACTCCAGGCGCTTCATGCCCTCGACCGCCCGACTAGCGGTTGCCGCAAGTTTCGTGCTCGCGCTGGCCACGGCAGGCGCCTTGGTCGTTTGGGGACTTTCGCTGAGTGACGATGTTGCGTCCCGCGACGGGTTGCTCGCAAGTTCGTACGAGTCGCTGAGCATCATGGCGAGCGCCGATACCCGCTGGGAGGTACAGGGGACGGACGCGGTACCCGGAGCCCACGGGATAGTCGCCTACGACGAACAGACAGGGTCGGCGAGCTTGGTGATGTGGGGGCTCGACGAGGATCCGTCGCTTCGCTACAACGTGTGGGTTCAAGAGAACGGTGAGCGTAGCCGTGTGAGCCGACTGTATGTAGCCGACGGTGGATTCTGGGCCGTAGTACGCCGTGATGTCCGGTCGTTGGAGGGCTTCGGGGTGACGCGGATCGCTGCGGACGGAGGGGCAGTGGTCGTGCTGGAAACAAGCGCCATTTCCTACTGACCCGCCTGGGACGGCTAGTCGTTGATCCGCTCGGCGTCGCGTTGCGTATGGGTAGGGAACAACGTTCTCTAGGAGAATCCAGCCCATGCGTATCTCTAGTCCTTTCCGAATCTTGCCCTTGGTCGTTTTGGCGACCATTGCTGCGCTAGTGGCAGCCTGCGGGGGGGACTCCACCCCAACCCCGACCCAATCCCCTCAGGCGACATCTACACCGACAGCGACCGCAGCACCTGCTGCGACCGCGACACCCACGCGAGCCCCGGATCCCGTAGCGACCGCTACGCCTACGGTGGCCCCTATAGTGGATCCGACCGTCGAGCCCACGACAGGGTCTCTCGTCACGTTGGTCGCGCACCAAACGCTGGGTAACGTGCTTGCGGACGGCGCGGGCAACGTGCTGTACCTGTATACCCGGGATGAGCGCGAAACGTCGAACTGCTCTGGTGGCTGCCTCACCGCCTGGCCACCGTTGATGACGGACGGTACCCCCCAAGCGGGCGACGGCGTGAACGCTGACCGGCTCGGCGTGATCCAAGCGCCAGATGGCAAGTCGCAAGTCACTTACAACGGCTGGCCGCTCTACTATTTCGCCAACGACGCAGCGCCAGGCGAGGCTAGGGGACAGGATCGTGGCGATGTCTGGTATGTCGTCTCGGCCTTCGGTGGGCCGATCTTCACTGCTGCGCTCGTCAATCTCTCGACTGAAGGGCTGCTGGGGGCGCACCTCGTGGACAACAGTGGGCGCGTTCAATACCTCTACACGCGAGATGAGAAGAGCGTCTCGAACTGCAGCGGCAATTGTGCGTTGAGTTGGCCCCCGCTGCTGTCGGTCGATGCTCCGACCGCTGGAGACGGCGTCACGGCCGATCGTCTGAGCACCACCGTGCGCGCAGATGGCTCCAAGCAGGTGACCTACAACGGCTGGCCTCTTTACTACTACGCGAAGGATGTGAAGCCCGGTGGCACGGTAGGGCAGGACCGCGGGGACGTGTGGTATCTGTTAGGCCCTGATGGCGGACCGATCCAGACATCCGCTGCGGTTACCTTAAGCGCAAGCGCGATGTACGGTGACATCCTCACGACCGTCGGCGGGCGCTCGATCTATCTCTACACCAGGGATGAGCCCCTCGTGACCAATTGCTCAGGAGGGTGCGCTCGCAGCTGGCCTCCCATCCTGACCGTTGACGCACCAACCGCAGGCGAAGGCGTCGATGGCACGCTTCTGGGCGTGATAAGTCGAGGCGACGGCTCCAAGCAAGTGACCTACAACGGCTGGCCACTTTATTTGTACGCCAACGACGAGAAGCCCGGCGACGTTGTCGGCCAGGCCAGAGGCGAGGTCTGGTACGTGCTCAACGCGGCTGGCGAGATGGTCGTCGAGGCGGTTCCGCAGCCAGTGACATCATCGATCTCCAACTTCAGTCTTCAGGATCTGACGATAGCGGTTGGCGAAACAGTTCGCTGGACGAACTCGGATTCAGCGCCGCACACGGCGACCTCGGGCGCTGCGGGTGCGCTGTCCGGCGTGTGGGACAGCGACGATCTGACACAAGGGCAATCGTATGATTTCGCGTTCACGGAGGCGGGTGTGTTCCCCTACTTCTGCACGATCCATCC
>JAQCEV010000169.1 GCA_027618515.1 Chloroflexota bacterium
TCTACTGGGCCGCGCTGACCAGGCCGACGGCAGCATAAGCAGGCAGGGAATCCACTTATCTCGACGGCCTTGACTGTTCAAACAACCGGGACCACCTCATTGGATCTGGCCATCGATACCGGCGTCTTCATCGTTTCGGTCATCTCAGGTGGCCCCGCGCAGCTCGCTGGCATGCGCGCCAACGATGTCATCACCCACCTCGACGGTGTGGCCATGCACACCACCAGCGACCTCATCCGCAAGGTTCTCGCTGGCTATCAGATCGGCGATATCGTCGCCGTCACAGTCATCCGTGGCGCTAACGTCATCACGCTCAGCGTCACACTTAGTTCCTAGCTATCGCAGATGATGGCCTGTCCAACGATATCCTAACGAACACAAAAACGACCTAAAAAGCCCCTCGCACGTCCGCCATTCCTAGCGTCCGCGCGAAGGGCCTGATCACGGTCGCGCACCTGAGTGCTTACGCCGTGATGTGGGTGAAGAGTCTTACCCTTCCCGCATCGCCCCAGCCGTCTGAAGCGTCATGCGCGAAGGGCCTGATCTCGTCCGCCCACACCAGCGATCACGCCGCGACGTGGGTCAAGGGTCTTACCCTTCCCGCATCGCCCCAGCCGTCTGAAACGTCATGCGCGAAGGGCCTGATCTCGTCCGCCAACACCAGCGATCACGCCGTGATGTGGGTCAAGGGTCTTACCCTTCCCGCATCGCCCCAGCCGTCTGAAACGTCATGCGCGAAGGGCTTGATCTCGTCCGCCCACACCAGCGATCACGCCGCGACGTGGGTCAAGGGCTAGCCCTTGTTGTGGTTGCCCCAGGTGTCCCAGTGGGTGACTGTCGAACCGGGCTTGCGGGTTGTTGGACCGTACGCATAGCCATCGAGCGGCCAGCCTAGAGGGATCATCGCCGCTGTCACGAACTCATCTGGCAAACCGATCCACTCGCGCATCTCCGCCTCATACCCACGACGCACCCGCGTCGTTAGCACGCTGGCGAGGCCAAGCGCTCGGGCGGCGAGCAGCATGTTCTGCACGGCAGGGTAAACCGACGCACCCGTGTGGATGTCGTCGCCAGCGTTCTTCGTCACCGCGAGGATCCAGACAGGCACGTCGGCGACATGCTCGGACAGATACTCAGCGGACGTGGCGGAGTTTCGCTCAGACCAAGTCTCCGCCTGACCGTGGTTCGGCCGACCAACGCCGTTGTAGAGGGGTGCCATCTTGCGCATCACCTCCTTGTCCTTGATAACGACGAAACCCCAGCCCTGCTGATTGCCGCCGTTGGGCGCGTGGATACCCGCGTCGATGATCTTCTCGATCAGCTCGTCTGGGATGGGGTCGGGCTTGATGTGTCTGATCGCTCGCTGCGAGTACATCGCTTCGAACAGGCCGATGTCTTCTGCCATAGTTGTGTTCTCCTCTAGGCTGGGCCCTGCGTTGGGCCGAGTGGACTGCAAGTGGCCGGATTGTAGGGCGTGCGCTCAACCACGAGCAAACCCACGCGCGCGTACGCTTGAAAGTACGTGCAACCTAAGCGCACACCCGTAGTAAGATAGCTGCGTCCCGCAGCGCGCCAAGCAAGCGCCAGCCGAGCAAGGAGCTTCCACGCATGATCACCGTTGAACAGAACGAACGCCTAACCCGAGTCGGCCCTGGCACCCCTATGGGGGAGTTGATGCGCCGCTACTGGCACCCCATCGCCGCAAGCTCCGAGCTCGACGAGGAGAACCCGACGAAGGAGATTCGCCTTCTGGGTGAGGACCTCGTCCTTTTCCGCAGCACTGCTGGCAAGGTTGGCTGTATCGAGCCCTCATGCCCGCACCGCAAGGCCAACCTCTCCTACGGCGTTCCTGAGCCGGAAGGCATCCGTTGCGCCTACCACGGCTGGTTGTTCGACGAGACCGGCGCATGCGTGGATCAGCCTTCTGAACCTGCCGGTAGCAAGTTCAAGGACAAGGTGAAGCTGAAGGCCTACCCGGTGCAAGAGATGGCAGGACTGATCTTCGTGTACATGGGCCCGCAGCCCGTGCCGGTTCTGCCGAACTGGGACATCTTCATGTGGGAGAACGTTCAGCGCAGCATCTACGCCGTGACACTCCCCTGCAACTGGCTCCAGTGCCACGAGAACTCCCTGGACCCCGTCCACTTCCAGTGGCTCCACCGCTACTACGGGATGTGGCGTGCCTCCAAGGGCGCGATGAAGGCCAAGGATGAGAGCGCGGATAACCTCGACCCCATGCTTGCGGAAAGCATCACGTTTGAGGACTTCGACCGTATCTCCAGCATGCGTGGCGCCGAGCATAAGAAGATCGGCTTTGACAAGTTCGAGTACGGCATCATCAAGCGTCGCCTGATCGAAGGCGAATCCGAGGACTCCGAGTGGTGGCGCATCGGCCACCCGATCCTGTTCCCCTACACGCTGCGCGTGGGCCAGGAGAATTGGTTCGAGTTCCAGTGCCGCATCCCCATCGACGACACGACCACGCGTCACCTCATGTACACGGTCATCGTTCCCCCTGAGGGCGAGACGGTCCCCAAGCAGGACATTATCCCGTTCGAGGAGCGACCGCTCTACTTCGAGAACGGCCGCATCAAGGACGACTACGTCGTCGGCCAGGATCAACTCGCCTGGATAATCCAGGGCGACATCATGGATCGCTCCACGGAGATGCTCGGCGTGACTGACGTTGGCATCATCATGTACCGCAACATGCTCGAAGAGCAGATGCGAGTCGTCGCTGAAGGCGGAGACCCCGTCAACGTTCACCGTGAGGAGCACGACATCATCTACCTCCCCACGGAAATGGCGCACTACCCCGGCTTCCCCGGCACCGGTGGTCCCTTCAAGGACAACACCGTCAAGGACGAAGACATCTTCCTGCTGCGCTCACTGCAGTAGGGCGGGTTCGCAAGATAACGACAGTGAAGAGGGTCGGCAGAAATGCCGCCCCTCTTTTTACGTCAACG
>JAQCEV010000064.1 GCA_027618515.1 Chloroflexota bacterium
GCCCCGCCTTTTTTGTGCGCAGGGAGGGCCCGGGCTCGTTGGTGGGTTCAATCGTGGAGCAGGTCGGGGCGAGCCCTCGGATCTCTTGGCTTCTTCCCCGGGCTCGATTGGGGGCGATTCGTGGAGCAGGTCGGGGCGAGCCCTCGGATCTCTTGGCTTCGCCGCTGGGGACTAAAGGTCGCTCGGCGCTCCAGGAACTCCGGGCTCGATTGGGGGAAATTCGTAGAGCAGGTCGGGGCGAGCCCTCGGATCTCTTGGCTTCGCCGCCAGGACTAAAGGTCGCTCGGCGCTCCGGGGGTTGGCAGGCGTTACGTGGTTGGGGGCAGGCCGGGAGGCCCCGGGCTCGATTGGGGGCTGGTGTGTGCGCGCTCATTCAGGTAGGCTCCGCTCTAGCAAGCAGCGGAGGTTCCCCTATGGCAACTGGTACCGAAGACCGAGAGATTCTCAGGGCGAAGCCCTCGGAAGAGGCTCTGCAGGATTTCGCGGTCGCAGACCCCTACCTAGACTGGGTCACACGCGAAGGCCCACGGTACATCGTCGACTTCGCGTTCGAGGATCTGAACGCGCTGGAGCTCGGGCCCTGGGAGGCCAAGGGTGGTAGTGGCGCGATCATCAATATTCCCAACAACACGATCCCCAACGATGCCCAGGTCGTGGAGATCAACCCCGGCGCGAAGTCCGAGCCTGTCCACCACATGTACGAGACGCAGATCTACGTGCTGTCGGGGCGAGGCGCTACGAGCCTCTGGATAGACGAGAACCAGAAGCGCACATTCGAGTGGCACGAGGGCAGCTTGTTCTCGATCCCCCTCAACGCGTGGTACCAGTTCTTCAACGCCAGCGGTACCGAGGCCGCGCGCTACGTTGCGGTGACAAGCGCTCCACCACTGATGCGCCTCTACCGCGACGACGACTTCATGTTCAACAATCCTCACGTGTTCAAGGGGCGATTCTCGTCAGACGGCGACATGTTCAGCGGCAACGGCCAGCTCTACAACAAGCGCATCTGGGAATCCAATTTCATACCCAACGCGCCCGACATGCCGCTACAAGGCTGGGCGGCTCGTGGCGCCGGTGGCATCAACACCGCGCTGGAGATGGCGAAGAACAGCATCAACTCGCACATCTCAGAGTTCCCCGTGGGCACATACAAGAAAGGCCACCGTCACGGCCCGGGTGCGCACCTCGTGCTGCTCAGCGGCGACTCTGGCTACTCCCTGATGTGGACCAAAGAAGACCGATCAGACATGGTCAAGGCCAACTGGAAGAAGAATGGGATGGTGATCGTGCCCGGCGACGGAACGTACCACCAGCACTTCAACACGGGTACAAAGCGCGCTCGCTACCTTGCGCTGAAGCAGGGCGAGCACGGGTTGGTTCCGCCGTACGGTGGCATCCGCCCAGGCGCGGACGTGAGCCAGAAGGACGGCGGGCGCCAGATAGAGTACGAAGACGAGGCTCGCGAGATCCACGAGATATTCGAGGCCGAGTTGGCCGCAAAAGGGGCGACTTGCCGCATGAAGGCGTTCATTCCTTATTGCACCGGTGAGGTCGGCCCGATAGTCCAGAGTGACACCTAGTATTTTTGTGTACAATCGCCCAAAGAATCGAAACGGAGGCCGCACCCTATGGTTGACCTAAGAGAGGCTGAACTCCCCGATAAGATGGATCTGTGGGAGGCTGGCGATCCCTACCTTGATTGGATCGCGAACGAAGGCGTCAAGCGCATCGTTGAATACAAGTTCGAGGACTTGGACGAGGTTGAACTCGGTCCCTGGGAGCGAAAAGGCGGCAAAGGCGCCGTCATCAACATCCCCAGTGGCGCGTTGCCCAACGACTGCCACCTGATCGAGATCAAGCCGGGCGGCAAGTCCGAGCCTGAGAACCACATGTACGAAGAGGTGATGTACGTCGTCTCTGGCCGTGGCGCGACCAGCGTGTGGCACGATGACGGGCAGAAGTCCACGTTCGAGTGGACGGCCGGTAGCATGATCGTGATCCCGCTGAACGCTACGTACCAACACTTCAACGGTTCCGGCTCTGACACCGCCCGCTACGTGTCGGTGACCAACGCACCGCCAGTCATGCGCCTGTTCAAGAGCCCCGACTTCATCTTCAACAACCCCTATCAGTTCAAGGACAGGTTCGCGGGGGACAACGAAGATTACTTCAACGGCCAAGGCACGCTGTACAAGCGCAAGGGCACGAAGTTCGGCACGATGTGGAAGACCAACTTCGTCCCCAACGCCGACATCATGAAGCTCTGGCAGTACAAGGATCGTGGCGCTGGTGGGATCAACACCCACTTCGACCTAGCCAACAACGTCACCGGCACGCACATCTCAGAGTTCCCCGTGGGAACTTACAAGAAGGGCCACAAGCACGGCCCTGGTGCTCACTTGGTCATCCTCGGCGGCCAGGGCTTCTCAGCTCTCTGGTGGGACAACGAGAAGAAAGAATACGAGATCGCACCTTGGAAGAAGGGCGGCATGGTCATCGTCCCTGCGGATGGCACCTACCACCAGCACTTCAACACGGGCCCCGAGCCCGCGCGTTACCTCGCACTTCGCTCCGGCGATGGCCAGCCCAGCGGATGGGGTGAGTCCAACGTCAGCATCAAAGAAGGCGGGATGCAGATCGAGTACGAGGACGAGGATGTCGAGATTCATCAACTGTTCGAGGCGGAACTCGCCAAGAACGGCGCGCCTTGCCGCATGAAGGCCTTCATCCCCTACTGCACCGGTGAAGTCGGCCCGACCAGCGAGCGCGACACGTAGCCTTCTGCGTTTAGTTTGACCTGTAGATCAGAGCGCCCTCCGTATGGAGGGCGCTCTTTGAATACCACGGAGGAGCCGATATGACGACCAACGACGCTGACATCATCCAAGCCAAGGAGCCCACGGAACCTCTGCGAGATTTCTCGATCGCAGACCCCTACCTCGACTGGATCGAGCGAGAGGGCGTGCCGCTGATCGTGGACTTCGCCTTCGAGGATCTGAATACGCTGGAACTCGGCACTTGGGAGCGCAAGGGTGGTAAGGGCGCCATCATCAATATCCCCAACGACGAGATCCCGAACGACTCGCAGGTGGTGGAGATCAGCCCCGGTGGCAAGTCCGAGCCCGAGCACCACATGTACGAGACCCAGATATATGTGCTGTCCGGTCGAGGCGCGACGAGCTTGTGGAACGATGAGAAGGAAAAGTCGACGTTCGAGTGGCACGCGGGCAGCTTGTTCGCTATCCCGCTGAACGCGTGGTACCAGTTCTTCAACGGCAGCGGCAGCGAGCCCGCACGCTACATCGCGGTGACGAGCGCCCCGCCCATCATGCGCCTGTACCGCAATGACGATTTCGTGTTCAACAACCCGTACGTTTTCAGCGAGCGCTTGTCCCCGAACGAGGATTCCTACAGCGGGTCAGGCACGCTCTACAACAAGCGTGTGTGGGAGTCGAATTTCGTGCCCAACGCGCCCGACATGCCGCTGTTCGGCTGGAAGGAGCGCGGCGCAGGTGGTGTGAACGCGATGCTGGAGATGGCGAAGAACAGCATCAATCTGCACATCTCAGAGTTCCCCGTGGGCACGTACAAGAAGGCCCACAAGCACGGCCCTGGCGCTCACTTGGTTCTGCTCAGCGGCGACGCGGGCTACTCGTTGCTGTGGCAGAAGGATGATCGTTCAGACATGGTGCGTGCGAACTGGAAGGCCGGCACGATGATCATCGTGCCAGGCGCAGGGACCGTACACCAGCACTTCAACTCGGGCACGCGCCGAGCGCGTTATTTGGCGATGAAGGCCGGAAGTCACGGCCTGGTAAAGCCTTACGGTGGCTCGTACGGCACGGGCTCCAAGTCGATGAAGGATGGCGGTGCACAGATCGAGTACGAGGACGAGGAGCGCGAGATCCACAGCTTGTTCGAGGCCGAGCTCGCGAAGGTGGGCGCGACCTGCAACATGAAGGCGTTCATCCCGTGGTGCACGGGTGAGGCCGGCGTCACCAGCGAGCGCGACACCTAGCAAGCTACGGCGAGCTACGTCCTCGCACGACGGAGGGCTGCCGCTTGGTGGTGGCTGACGATAGTGGATAAGCAAACGGGGCACTTTCGGGTGCCCCGTTTCTCTTGGCCTAGATGAGGGTCTTCTTGCCCTCGCGGCAGATCTCTCGGAGGACGCATTCGCCGCAGGCGGGGTTGCGCTTACGGCAGATGGCCTTGGAGTGTTCGTCCAGCAGCGCGTGGTATTCGTTGAACAGGGGCGCATCGTGGGGAAGGTTGTCCTCGAATAGCGCTTGGTAGTCGTCGTAGCGCTTGCGGCGCGGGGCGATGCCGATGCGGTCGATCATGCGCACGGTGTAGCTGTCCATGACGAACGACGGCAGGTCGGCGACGTAGAGCACGATATCGTCGGCCGTCTCAGGGCCGATGCCGTAGACGCCCAGCAATTCTGTGCGCAGCTCCTTGGGATCACGCGCACGCCAACGATCGGTGTCGTCGTCGTAGAGCGCGAGGTGCTCGGCCATGGCCTTCAGCTTGCGGGCCTTGCTGTTGAAGTAGCCGCTGGGCCGGATGATCTCTGCGAGCTCGGCGTCAGGGGTCGCGCGGATGGCGGCTGCCGTCGTAAGTTCGGCGGCGCGCAGGTTGGCGAACGCCTTATCGACGTTGACCCATGACGTGTTCTGCGTGAGTATCGCGCCGACGATGGTCTCGAACGGGCCGTCGCTGGGCCACCAGCCCTGGGGGCCGTAGGCGGTGAACAAGCGATCGTAGATGTCCGTGAGCGCACGGGCCTTGGCTGGTGATCGGGTCATGCGAATACTCCAGGCGTGATCTCGATGGGCACGAGCCCCACGGGCGTGGTGCCCTCTGGCGTGGTCACACAGGCGATGGCGTAGGCCTCAACCCCCTCGGCGACAACGCGTGCGAGTGTATCAGCGAACACGGGGTCTTTCTCGGCGTGCGGCCGCAGTACGCGGGCATCGTCACGCTGCACGACGAAGCACGCTGCGGCTCGGTGGCCTTCGGCAACGGCGTCGCGCAACTCAAGGAGATGGCGCGCGCCACGGACGGTCGGTGCGTCAGGGAACATGGCGACGCCATCCTCAACGAGGTTGACCGACTTGGCTTCCACGTACGCGAGACCAGGCGCACCAGAGAACAAGAGGTCAAGTCGGCTTCCGCCGTAGCGCACCTCGCGCCGAACGTCGGTGTAGTCGGCGAACCCTGGCAGTACGCCGGAACGCCACGCCTCGACGACCATGGACGGCGGGGTGCGTGAGTCGACGCCGACCCAGCGATCAGCGTAGCGAACGGCCAGGAGGTCGTACGCGGTCTTGCGCGTAGTGCCCGCTGGCGCGGGGCGTAGGACGACCTCAGTGCCAGGCACCATGAGTTCGTGCATACGACCGGAGTTGGGGACGTGCGCCGCTTCTTGACGACCGTCGACGAGGACGTTGGCGACGAATCGGTTGCGGCGCTGGACGAGGGTTGCGAAGACACGGGTGGCTAAGGGTTCCACGCCAACGGCGTTGATCGTGGACTGCACCGCCCTGCCCATGGCCGTCTCCTTTCACTCGTCACTCGTCTGGTTTCGTCAGGTCACGATATCACCGAATGCCCTGCTAAACTTTGCCCCATGAGCAAGTTCACCGACCGCCTAGACGCAGCAGCAACGCGCAACCAGAGCTTGGTGTGCGTTGGGCTCGATCCGTGGCGACCGTCCATGCCTATCGCCGATTTCGCGGCATTCACCAAGGCCATCATCGAGGCCACGAGCGATCTGGTAGCCGTGTACAAACCGAACTACGCCTTTTTCGAGGCTGAGGGCCTGGAAGGGTTACGTGCCCTCGAAGCGACGATGAAAGCCGTGCCTAGCGGGATCCCCGTGATCCTAGATGCCAAGCGTGGCGACATCGGTAGCACGGCGACGGCGTACGCGAAGGCGGCGTTCGAGGTCTGGGGTGCCGACGCGGTGACGGTCAATGCCTACATGGGCGGCGACACCGTGGAGCCGTTCCTGGAGTATGAAGATCGCGGAGTGTTCATCCTGACCCGCACGTCGAATCCCGGCGGGCGCGATTTCGAAGAGCTGCAAGTTACGGGCGACGGGACCACTCGCCCGCTATACGAACACGTCGCGCAGCGCGCAGTGGAATGGAACACGCGAGGAAATATCGGATTGGTGGTCGGCGCAACCGCGCCCGAGGAGCTTCAGCGAGTCCGCGAGATTGCGACTGACATGCCGATCCTGATCCCGGGCATAGGCACGCAGGGTGGCGACCTAGAAGCATCGATCCGCTATGGGATGAACTCAAAGGGCCTCGGAGCCGTCGTGAGCTCTTCGAGGAGCATCATCTTCGCGTCCAAAGGCCCCGACTTCGCGGAAGCCGCCCGCGCCGCAACCGAGAAACTACGCGGCGAGATCAACGTGGAGCGCGAGAAGCTGGGCTTCCGATGGCCGTCGTAGAGTTCCACCTCGGCGAAACGCTTACGATGCGCAAAGCGCACCCCTGCGGCGGCACCGAGTGGCGCGTGGAACGCCTCGGCGCCGACATCGGCGTCCGTTGCCTAACCTGCCAGCACTACCTACTGATGACGCGGTCGAAGCTTGAGCACGCGGTGAAGCGCGCTCCGAAGTAAATGTGCGGGGCGACGGGCTTCCCTGCCTAGCTCGTTGCGGAATCGGTGTCCACGCGGATGTGCATGAGCGGGCTGCCCTTGACGCGCAGCTCAAGCTCTTCTGGCTTGCCTACGTTCTCGAGGATGCGACGGTGGACGCGACGCGTTTCCTCGTTGCCGGTAACTTCGGTCGCGTGGGCGTCGAGGTCAGCGACGAGTTCGCGCTTGAGGTGAAGACGGAAGTCGGCGTACGACAACAGGTTGGCGTGCCAGCTTCGGGGGCCGGGCGAACCGGTCAGGTAGATCTCATCGTCGATGACGTGTAACCGGATCTCGATCCGGCGTGGCTCTCCCGTGCGGCGACCGCGGGTGGTGATGTCGACGACACCACCCTTCATCAATTCACGTTGGATCTCTTCGCTCATGGGACCTCACTTCGTGCGGTTTTCGCCCCCGGACTGTGCCGAGGACTCTTAACGAAGTATCGCGTAACGGATGCCGTCACGCCAACGACCTTTAGGGGCCGTTGTTTCGGGGAACACCTCAGGAACGGTGCCCTCCGGGGTCATCCCCGCGCGTTCCAGCACGCCGATCGAAGCGGCGTTGTCGGGATGCACCACGGCGTAGACGCGGTTCAATCCTGCCGGCCCCCAAGCGAGGTCGATCAAAGCGGGAACCAACTCGCTGCCGAGCCCCTGCCCCCACCGGTCGCGACGAAACACGAAGTACATATCCGCGGAATGGGAGTCGTCGGCAGACACGTCCAAACCACACGCCCCCACCAGCATTCCGGTGCTCAAGTCGACGATTGCCAACGCATAGTCCATTCTTGGTACGGATACTGATGATGCGGTTGCGAAATCCACCAAGCCTTGCGATTCAGCGCGTGAAGTCGGTTCGAACTCCAAGTAGCGCACCACTTGCGGGTCGGAGGTCAGCGCAAACAGATTTTCAGCGTCATCGGAACAGAATTCGCGAACCACGAGTCGCTGAGTGCGGATTTCGACGGGGTATGCCACGGAACATCATCCTTCGGGGGGTTGCCACCCAACAGCAACCTTACTGTAACCGTCCGTTAACATAAACCAGACGATGGGGCATTGCGTCGAATATCGTCGCATGCTAAGATTACTTCAGACGCTACGGAAGAGACCGAAGGACGCGGGTCCCCCCCCCCCACACGCAGGGCGCGACGCCAGAACTGGCGCGGTCAGGCACTTTACCGGGATCACGCACTTAGACCGAAGACCGAAGAGTCTGTACGCAGACCGCTGGCCCCATCGAGCAGGGTGTACTCCCCACGGAGACACTGCCGCGGACAGGGCCAACCCGCTAACCACTCGCCCAGCGGCTTGCCGATACATCATAGTTGTGTGTTCGTGATTCGATTCACGCGCCCCATGTTTGGGGCCTCTGGTTCGGCGCGCCCGAACGGAACCCGACACACACGCAAGCAACTTGCACCCGCTCACTGTAGGAGGTGAAACAAATGGGACTGCTAAAGAGAATCGACGAAGTATTAGCCACCGCACGGTACTACGAAGGTCTGTCCGCACGATATGCAGACAGCATCGCGAAGGGCCTCGTATCCGACACGGTCGAAGGCGACCGAAGCACTGATTCAGACCGCCCCTCGCTCGCCGCGTAGGGCTTAACGGACCGGGACTGCACACAAACACGAAGCAAAGCACAAAGAAGGAACGAATATGTTTGATTACCTGAAGACACTCTATCGCTCGATGAAGCTCGCGACCTACTACAACCAGGTCGCGGCAACCACACCCCGGCACGAGGTCCGTGACGAGCTCGCCGCCCTCATGCTCATGAAGATCTAGCCCAGAGCTTCGAGCGACAGCACATAGGCCAAAGGCCTCGGCAATCTGCCGGGGCCTTTTTTGTGTGGCGCAAGATTCCTAAGGCGAACGGGCTCCCGTGTCGACTTAAAGCAAATTCACCGCGTCATGGTAGCGACGTGGTGAATGAATGCATGAAACAACTGGCGACCCGAACGAGATTTGAACTCGTGTCTGCGCCTTGACAGGGCGCTGTCCTAACCACTGGACGATCGGGCCTTGCAGTCTCCGTACGATGACCTCCCTGACAGGGAGGTATCTCAAGCCAGGCTACACCATTGGGCCGCGATGTTTCGGTGGGCTAACTGCCCACCAGATGTTAGAACGCTCAGCCTATGCCGTGATAACCGACAATGACCAAGTCCCCTTCGACCATCACCGGAGTAACTCGCTCACCACCGGTGAGGCGCTCCACTTCGGAGACCAACTCAGGAAACATGCTCAGGTCAATCTGTTTGTACTCAACCCCGTCCTTGTCCAGATCGTGCAGAAGCGCGTCTGAGTAGGAGCAATCGGGGCGCGTATACACGACCAGCGTTGCGTCTGTAGCCATCTCTGCCATGATAGCAAACCGACGGAAGCTTGGGCTAGTCCTCGTACCGGGCGAAAACGAGGCAGGCGTTCTGTCCACCGAAGCCAAAACTGTTGGACAAGACCAAACGCACGTCTTTCTCTCGTGCTGCGTTGGGCACGTAGTCCAGATCGCAGGCGGGGTCAGGCGTTGTGTAGTTGATGGTGGGGTGCATAGTGCCCGTGCGAATCGTTTGCACGCAGGCGACCGCTTCCATGCCACCAGCACCACCCAGCGCATGGCCGATCATCGACTTCGTCGAGCTGACCGGTACCTGGTAGGCAGCGTCGCCAAATACGCGCTTGATCGCAGCCGTCTCCGACGCGTCGTTCATGGGCGTCGACGTGCCGTGAGCGTTGATGTAGTCGATCTCGTGAGGGCCGACGCCCGCATCAGCGAGCGCCCAACGGATCGCGCGGCTCGCGCCCGCGCCGTCGTCGTCTGGCTGGAACTGGTGGTGACCGTCGGAAGACGTACCGTAGCCCTGGATCTCAGCCAAGATATTCGCGCCACGCCTAAGCGCATGCTCAAGCGACTCGATGATCAAAATGCCGGCGCCCTCAGCGGGTACGAAGCCGTCGCGGTCTGCGTCGAAGGGCTTGCTGGCGCGCATAGGTTCATCGTTCTGGGTCGTCAGCGCGCGCATGACTGCGAACCCGGAAAGGCCCATCTGCGAGATGCCCGCCTCTGTGCCACCCGTGATCATGATGTCGGCGGAACCACGCTTGATGATCTCCGCTGCTTCGCCGATCGACTGTGTGGACGCGGCGCACGCGGTAACGATCGTGGTGCTCGGGCCGAACGCCCCGAACATCCTGCTGAGATTGGCGGAGGCCATGTTGGGCAGGATCATCGGGAAGAAGAACGGGGACATCCGCATACCACCGCGATCCACCAGGATCCGCATGTTCTCCTCGATCGTGGGGAAGCCACCGTTGCCGTTGCCCAGCGCGACACCTATGCGCTCGCCATTCACGGCCCCTTCGGTGATGCCCGCGTCGCGGAATGCTTCCTGCGTGGCGGCGACTGCTAACTGGGAGAAGCGGGCCATCCGACGGGCCTCGCGCTTATCGATGTACCGTTCGGGGTCGAAATCGCTGACCTCGCCCGATATCTGACAGGGGTAGCCGGTGGAATCGGCTTGGCGCATGGGGCCCACGCCGGACTTGCCGGCCACGAGGCCGTCCCAGAACTCAGGCACGCTCTCGCCCAGCGGCGTCATCGCGCCCATGCCTGTGACCACCACTCTCGGTTTTCCGTTCCGCATCATCTCGGTCATCACACTATCCCAGGCCCGAAACAGATTTCGCTTCGCTTGCTGTCGGGCGTTCCAACTCAGGGTAACGCTCCGGCTCGATGCCCTGCCATGCCTCAAGCGCCTCCGCGACGACGAAAAGCGACCCCGTAACTACGATGGCCCCTAACGCGGTAGCGATCTGACGCGCGGCATCGAGCGCGACGGCGACGTTGGGCGCGTGGCTCGTAGGGACGCCTACTGCCTCGAACACGGACGCCACGCGATCGGCCGGCACCGCTCTGGGGTGGCGCGACGTGCAGACGACGACATGCGTCGCGAGGCTGGCTAGTTGCTCTGCCATGCCTGGCAACTCCTTGTCGCCCGAGCACCCGAACACGACAACCGTGTCTGCGGGATCTAGGTATTCACGAACCGCATCACGCAGCACACCCATGGACTGCGGGTTGTGGGCGCCGTCAACCACCACTGTCGGCGATCCGGCATCAAGCACCTGGAAGCGGCCCTCCCAGTGAACACTCGCCAGACCACGTGCGATCACTACAGGGCCGATGCTGGCATCGAACTCCTCGACTGCGGCTATTGCGGTAGCGGCATTCTCTGCCTGGTGTGCGCCGAGCAGCGGGAACCGGACGCCATAGTGCCTGCGCGATGTCTTGATCGCGACGGTCTGCCCCATCAGGTCGTGGTCCAGCACGTCGATATGCACATCGCGGCCGATCTCGACGAGCGGCGCATCCACGGCTCGCGCACGCTCTTTGATGACCTCAAGCGCTCCTGGGGAAACCTGCGGCGCGACGACCGTGGGCGTGGCGGTCTTGATGATGCCTGCCTTCTCGGCGGCAATCAGTTCGACGGTGCCACCTAGGATTGCCGTGTGGTCGAGACTCACGGACGTGATCACATCCACGGTCGCATCCGCGACGTTGGTGGAGTCGAGTCGGCCACCCATGCCAACCTCAAGCACCAGCACGTCAACGCCCTCGCTGAGCGGCAGGTCGAACGCCATCGCTGTCAGCAGTTCGAAGGTCGTGGGCGCGCCGTCCTCTTTAGCCATCGCTTCCACATGAGGCCATACACGGTTGACGGCATTAACGAACCGCGCTTCCGAAATGGACTCGCCGTCAATGCGGATGCGTTCCCGGAAGGTGTGCAGGTGGGGCGACGTGAACAGGCCGACACGATGGCCTGCTGCCACGAGGATGCTGGATATCATGGCCGCCGTGCTGCCTTTGCCCTTGGTACCCGCAACGTGGATCACGGGAACGCGACGCTGGGGGTCGCCGATGCGGCGCGCCAACTCGTGCATCCGGCTGAGGTCCTCCTTAAGGAGAGGACTGCCGATACCCGCGACGCGCTCGTAATCGGCAAGGCCAACCACGCGATGCAGTGCGGTCTCGTAGGCGGTACCTTCGGAAGGCGGTTCGGGGGGGTGATTCATGGGTCATTTGAGCGTAGCAGAACACGCCAGCCTCGTCATTGACCGCTGCTAAACTACCGGCCATGGACTTCCCTGAACTGCGTGCGAGCACGCCTGCCACGTCGAACATGACCTACCTCAACGCAGGGTGGGCCGGGCCCAGCCCAGACGCGGTAGTCGAGCGCATGCGGGAAGCTGCGTCGCGCGAGAGCGCTGGCGGACCAGCAGGGCCAGAGGGGCATGCCTACGTCCGCGAGATCGAGGCCAGTACGCTGGCTGAGGCAGCGACAATGCTGGGCGTGAGCCCAGATGACGTGCTGCTAACGCACGGGACCACAGAGGGCGTGAACATCGCTATGGGTGGGCTCGCGTGGGAGCCGGGCGACACGCTGTTGACGTCGGGTCTCGAACACCCTGGAATCAAGACTCCGTCCACCCTATTGGGCGATCGACGCGGCGTGAACATCCACACGCTGGACCTAAGCCCGACCGCATCGGCCGACGAGTGCGTCACCGCATTCAGGGCCGCTCTCACACCCAACGTGAAGCTCGTCGCGCTCAGCCACATCATGTACACGTGCGGATTGCGCATCCCGGCTAAAGAGATCGTCGACGCCGCGCATGAAGCAGGCGTATTGGTGTTGCTGGACGGCGCGCAGACAGCAGGCCACATCGCCCTCGACCTCACGGACATGGGCGTCGATTTCTACGCCACGTCAGGCCAGAAATGGATTGGGGGCCCTGGCGGCACGGGTGCGTTCTACGTGCGACCTGATCGACGAGACGGGCTGATCCCTCAGTTCCGGGCGCCCGGCCTGGACTTCACCGAGGGCTTCGCGCTGTACTCCTTCGCCTCACTGGGCGCGCCGGACAGGGCGGGCTACGGAGAGGCGGTTCGCCTCCACAACGCGCTCGGCAGCGCTAACGTTGAGTCGCACAACATGGCGCTCGCCACTCACTTACGTGAGGAGTTGGCGAAGATCGATGGTGTTTCGTTCACGGGGCCAACGTCGGGGAGCACGGCGACGGCCATCACGACCATCGCCGTCCACGATAGGCACGGGGGCTGGGACGCACCCGCCTTCAGCGAGGCGCTATGGGAACGGCACCGATTGGTTGCCCGAAACGTGCTGCACCCAGATGGAGTTCGACTCTGCACGGCCGCCTTCAACGACGCCAGCGATGTCGAAGCGGCGGTCGTGGCGATCAAGGCGTTGGTGGGGACGCTCTAGACCGGCACTGTCACACCTCTGTTCCACAGGATGCTGTGGTCAAGTCATGTTAAAAGTGCAAATCTAGTTGATTTTTGCTTTGTGCCGTTGGGGGCCATCGGTATAATGGCGCGACCCTCGCGGAGCGGCGGTTACATGTCTTTCACCCACCTTCACGTCCACACCGAATTCAGCATGCTCGACGGTTTGAGCAACATCAATAAGCTCGTCGCGCGAGCCCAAGATCTCGGTATGGACTCCCTCGGCATCACCGACCACGGTGGTATGTACGGGGTGGTGGATTTCTACTCCGCCTGCAAAGCAGCGGGCATCAAGCCGATCATCGGCTGCGAGTTGTACGTGGCTCCCGGCAAGCACACCGAACGCTCGCCGATGGACAAGACGCCGTTCCACCTGACGGTCCTAGCCCAGAACAACGTGGGCTACAAGAACCTGATGCAGTTGGTGACCAAGTCCAACCTTGAGGGCTTCTACTACAAGCCTCGTATTTCCAAAGACCTGCTCGCGGAGCACGCGGACGGGCTGGTCGTGCTGTCTGGCTGCCCAAGCGCCGAGATGTCTCGCCTGATCATGGATGGGAACATCAAGGAGGCTGAGGATCTGGTGCGCTGGTACCAGGCGTCTGTTCCTAACTTCTACTTGGAGATCCAGCGCCACACCAATCTGCCGTTCTTGGACGGACTGAACGCGGGTCTGGTGAAGATCGCCGAGCACATGGACATCCCACTGGTCGCCACCAACGACCTGCACTACGTGAACCAAGAGGACGCACGTTTCCAGGATGTATTGGTCTGCGTGCAGACCAATACGACGGTCAACGACGAGAATCGGATGAAGATGTCCGACGAGTCCTACTACCTGAAGGGGCCGGACGAGATGGCGGCTATGTTCGCCGATCTGCCGGAGGCGCTCGCCAACACGCAGAAGATCGCAGAGATGTGTGAGACGACGCTGGATTTCTCCACCCTGCACCTGCCCCAGTACGACGTGCCAGCAGGCGAGGACGCGGACGATTATCTTGGCAGGCTCTGCTGGCAGGGCTTCACTGAGCGCTACCCCGACGGCGGCACCGAAGACGCGAAGACCCGCCTGGGCTACGAGCTTGAGGTGATCAAGACCACGCTATACCCCAACTACTTCTTGGTCGTCTGGGATATCGCTGACTTCGCCCGCAAGAACGACATCGTCTTCGGCGTCAGAGGGAGCGCGGCATCGTCGCTGGCCCTCTACTGTTTAGGCATCACAGAGATCGATCCCATGGAGTTCCGGCTGGTGTTCGAGCGTTTCCTAAACATCGAGCGCAAAGAGATGCCGGACATCGATATGGACTTCCAGGACGACCGACGTGAAGAGGCCATCAAGTACGTCACCAAGAAGTACGGCCCAGGCCACGTCGCGCAGATCATCTCGTTCGGAACCATGGGCGCGAAAGCGTCGATCCGCGACTCCGGTCGCGCCCTCGGCATCCCGCTCGCGGACGCCGATCGTCTCGCACGGCTGATTCCCACGAAGCTCGGCATCACGCTCCAGGATGCGTGGGACGAGACCCCCGAACTCCAGGCTGCCGTCAACGCCGATGCCGGATTGCGGCGGCTATTCGATACCGCACGTGGCCTCGAAGGTGTCGTGCGTCACTCCAGCACGCACGCGGCGGCGGTCGTGATCTCGCAGGAGCCGCTGGTCGACCACGTGCCACTCCAGCGCCCGACCAAGGGTGACGAGTCAGGCGTGGCCATGACCCAGTACCCCATGGGCCCCGTCGCCAAGCTCGGTCTGCTCAAGATGGACTTCTTGGGGCTCATCAACTACTCCATCCTGTCCAACGCCCTGAAACTCATCAAGAAGCACCAGGGCATCGAATTCAGATTGTCCGACATCAAGTTCGACGACCAAGCCACGTACGATCTACTGGCGTCCGCTGAAACAGCCTCCGTTTTCCAGCTAGAGAGCGCTGGCATGCGGCGGCACATCAAGGAACTCAAACCAGGGAGCCTTGCAGAACTCGCCGCCATGGTGGCTCTCTACCGACCTGGCCCGATGGAACACATCGGTAGGTTCATCGATTCCAAGTTCGGCAAGGTGCCCATCGAGTACCCCCACCCCGCCCTGGAAGAGATACTGGAAGAGACGTACGGCGTCATCGTTTACCAGGACCAAGTACTGCACATCCTGCGCAAGTTCGCGGGCTACACCCTGGGCAGCGCGGACATCGTTCGTAAAGCCATGGGTAAGAAAGACGCTAACCTGATGGCGCAGGAGCGCGCGAAATTCCTAGCCGGCGCGCAGGAACTCGGCTACGACAACGTCATCGCCGGTCAGGTGTTCGACCTCATCGAGCCGTTCGCGGGGTACGCGTTCAACAAAGCCCACAGCGTTTGCTACGCGGTGGTCGCCTACTGGACCGCCTACTTCAAGGCCAACTATCCAGTCGAGTACATGACCTGCGTGCTCAACGCATATGAGGGTAACGCGGAGAAGATGGCCGCAACGATCGCGGAGTGCGCACGGCTGGACATCCCGATCCTCCCACCCAGCGTGAATCACAGTGAGGTTCGATTCTCTGTAGATACGTCGCCTGATGATAAGCGCGCTGTCAGATTCGGCCTCGGCAACATCAAGGGAGTCGGCGATCAAGCAGTCCAAGGGTTAGTCACCGAGCGCATGGACGTAGGCCCATTCAAAACTCTCGAAGACTTTGGGAGGCGCGCCGGTTCCGACGCCGCGAACCGCAGGGTCATCGAAGCGCTGGCCAAAGTCGGCGCGCTGGACATGTTCGGGAACCGCGCGAGCCTGCTAGCCAGCGTGGATTCAATCACCCACCTGCTCCAGAGCGAAGCGCGACTGAAAGATTCTGGACAGTCGACGATGTTCGATCTGTTCGGGGCATCTGTCCCGACTCCTCTCGCGGACATCGAGTTGGTGGACGCCCCTGAGTTGGGCGCCCGCGAAGTCGCATTGTGGGAGCGAGACTTGCTCGGCGTCTCCCTCACGGCGCGCGTGCTCGATCCTCGTCACGCGCCAGATGGTGCGATTCTTTCGGGGGAGCAACTCAACGAGATCCCTGAGAACGAGAAGGTGATGCTGGTCGGCATGGTCACCGGTGTCCGTCAGCAGACGGATAAGAACCAACGCCGCATCGCTTTCGTGACCCTGGAGATATTCGACGGCTCCACCGTGGATGTCGCCGTCTGGAGCAAGACCTACGAACAGACGTCCTCGCTCTGGGTCGACAGCAGTCTGGTCCAGATGAAGGGCCCGGTGCGGTTCAGGAACGACGAGCGCTCCGTCCACTGCGACGAGGCAATCGCCTACGAGCTACCGGAGGGCGCGGACGAACTGCCTGCGCAATTCCCTGTGCACGAACCACGGTTGGAGCAGTGGGTACCCCCCACCGCCCCACCTGCGCTAGCGGAGGCGCCTTCAGAGCAGCCTCGCGCAGATCAGCAGCCCGAGCCAATGCGAGAGCAGATCACAGAGCAGCGTTTGGAACCTGTTGCGTCTATGGCTATGCCTACGCAGCCGTCCCCCGCACCGGAGCCCGCTCCGGCCGCGCTGAAGCCGTCCCCCGCTCCTAATGGGCCGAGCCCCATCAACGCCGGGCAAGCGTACGTTGGCCCGCCGTCGACTCCAGCCAGTTCAAACGGCTACGCCAATTCGGGCATGCCAACGCAGCCCCTGCGGCGAAAGTTGCTCATCAACATGACTGAGACGGATCGGCCGGACGAGGATCAGATGCTGCTGCGTGAGGTGTTACAGACCTTGCTGGACTACCCAGGCACCGACGCGGTTGACTTGCTCATCACCAGCGAGGGGCGCAACTGGCGTCTTGAGATGCCGATCATCACGACGGGCTTCTGCCCCGCGCTCGAGACGCGCATCCATGATCTGCTGGAGCGGCCTGACGCTATCACCATAGCTGACGGCGCACCGGTCGCCGTCAGCTAGTCGGAACACCGACGCTAGTTGACCGGCAGCGAGCCCTGGGTGTTCATGGCGTGCTCGTGCTGCAGCAGACGAGCCTTCAGCGGTAGGCCAGGCCCTGCGAACCCATGTAGTCCTCCGTCGCTACCGATGACGCGGTGGCACGGAATCACGATGGGGATGCGATTACGCGCCATCGCCTGGCCCGCACCTCGTGACGCCGCGACGTTCCCCGCCTGCTCCGCCAACCAGCGGTACGTGCGCGTCTCCCCGCGCGGGATCGACTGGCATGCGTCCCACGCACGTCTGAAGAACGGCGTCGAGTCCTCGAGGTCCAGCGACAGATTCCACTCAGTGCGCTCGCCCGAGAAGTACTCCTCGACCTGCACCCGAAACTCCTCGAACGCGCCCTCGCGCTGCTCAGGCAAGCCACCCTTCACGGTGTCCGCCAAGAATGCCACGGCGCGATCTGGCGTCTCCTCAGGCAGCGAGCAGTAACGAAGTCCCTTGTTGGACCCCACAGCGCTCACCCACCCCCAACTCGTCTCAAACACGTCATACCACGTTGAGTTCACGTCGCCTCCTCCTCGCTATCACGCTCTCGTCACGACCTGCAAGCTGGATTCTACGTACACATTTCGAGAGTAACAACCAGGGATTGTCTGCGCTCCGCTTCACCTGCAAACGATGAGCAACATTCGTTAGCGGTTTCTGGTCTGCATAAAATACCCAATCAAGTAACCCAACTCGTTATCTAATATTCATGAATTTTGCGTTTTATCGTTGACTTGGGTGACTATTAGAACTAGTATTCGCACACTTCATGCATGACTTTATGTAGTCCTAATTTGCGCACAAATGAGGTGGTCCCGGTTGTTTGAACAGTCAGGGCCGTCGAGATAAGTGGATTCCCTGCCTGCTTATGCTGCCGTCGGCCTGGTCAGCGCGGCCCAGTAGAACTGGTCTGGCGTCTGGTGGTCAAGGCTCGAATGGGGGC
>JAQCEV010000170.1 GCA_027618515.1 Chloroflexota bacterium
CATGCTCACGTCCATGGGCGTCCTGTGGATCGTCAGCGGCCAGCCCGTCATGTTCGCCGCCATGGCGTACCTGGGAGTCGGCGTCAATTCCTTCTTCATCATGGGAGGCCTATTCGTCGCCAACTCTTTTGGGCGCGCCCACTACGGCGCCATCAACGGCCTATTCCAACCCTTCAACAACGCCGCCACCTACGGAGGCCCCCTCGTCTTCGCCGTCCTCTACGACCTCACCAACGACTCCTACGGCGCACTTTTCCTCGTCGCCGCCGTCCTCTGGGTGATCGCCTTCGCCACCGCGTACCTCGTCCGACCAGCCAAGCGCCCCGTTGCCTCAAGCCCCGTAGCACGGTAGCGTATGCCCCACTCCCATTCCTGACCCGTTCACCGAGAGACAACCATGAAATTAGCCCCCACCGACGCGCTGCTCATCCTCGACCTGCAGAACGACTTCTGCCTGGGTGGCTCCGTCGCCATCGCTGGCGGCCACGCCGTCGCCAAGCAAATGGCAAAGGCCGCCGCCTACTTCGAGGCCGCTGGCACCCCCATCTACGCCACCCAAGACTGGCACCCCGCAGACCACGCGTCCTTCAGGACCAAAGGCGGCCCCTGGCCACCCCACTGCGTGCAGGACACACCTGGCGCCGAGCTCCACCCCGACCTCAACCTACCCGCCACCGCCATCATCGTCCGAAAAGGCACCACGCCCACCAAAGACGCCTACTCCGGCTTCATCGACTCTGACCTCGAAGAACAACTCATCGCAGCAGGCATCAAGCGCGTGTTCGTCGGCGGCCTCGCCACTGACTACGTCGTCCTCAACACCGTCATCGACACCATCGACATCGGCATCGAGACCTACGTTCTGGTGGACGCCATCGATGCCATGAACATCGAGCCCAACGACGGCCTGCGCGCCCTCCACCTCATGCAGACCACCGGTGCCCTCATCATCACCATGGCCGACCTCCTGGCGGACGACCAGGATGCGTCGTGACTGTCCGCAACATCGTCACCGGGGCCTTCAGCTACACCGGCAAACACGTCGCCGAGCGACTGCTGGCCATGGGTGAAGAGGTCGTCGCGCTCACCAACCACGCGGACAGGCCCGACCCGTTCAATGGCGCAGTCCAGGCCATTCCCTACACCTTCGACGACCCCGCAGCACTCGCTGACAGCTTCCGGGGGGCCAAAACGCTCTACACCACCTAGTGGATCCGATTCGCCCGGGGTAGCGCGACATTCGAGAACGCCGTAGCCAACACCCGCACCCTGCTCGCAGCCGCCAAGGATGCGGGCGTCCAACGCGTCGTCCACGTCAGCGTCACCAACGCCTCGCTCGACTCACCGCTGCCGTACTTCGCGGGCAAGGCCCAGCAGGAAGATCTCGTCCGAGCATCCGGCCTCTCCTACGCCATCGTCCGACCAACGCTTGTCTATGGCACCGACGACGTTCTGGTAACCAACATCGCGTGGTTCCTCCGTCGCTTCCCGGTGTTTCCCATCGCCAACGGCGATTACCGTGTCCAGCCCGTCTCCGTCGACGACTTAGCCGACTTCATGGTCAGCGTGGGCCACGAGAACACCGACCGCACATTGGACGCCGCCGGGCCTGATGTCCTAACGTTCCGCGCGCTGGTCGAGACCCTGCGAGACGCCATGGGCACGCGCTCCCGTATCGTCGAGATACCTGCCTCGCTGCTCAACCTCATCAGCAAAGGCGCAAGCTTGGCGACGCGCGACACCGTCCTGACTCCCGACGAGATACGCGGACTCACCGCATCGCTCCTCGTGGTCGACGGCCCGCCGACCACACCCACCAGGTTCGCTGACTGGGCAGCGGCTAACGCCACGGAACTCGGTCTCCACTATGCGTCAGAGATCCGACGTCACTTTTGATCCCCGCCACGCTCGCCCCCGCAAAGGAACAACCATGAACCGCAGCACCGACCGCATCCTCACAACCCACGTTGGCAGCCTCCCGCGTCACGACGACCTACGCGAGATGCTCCAGGCCGTCGCCGCTGGCGAGCCTGTCGACGAGGCCGTCCTCGCAGCGCGATCCACCGAAGCCGTCGCAGACGTCGTCCGCAAGCAAGCGGCAGCGGGCATCGACATCGTCAGCGACGGTGAGCAGAGCAAGACCGGCTACCTGCCCTACATCCAGCAGCGCCTCACCGGCTTCGAAGGCGGCCACCGCATCAGCGTCCGTGGCGACTGGGCAGCGTTCCCTGAGGCGGGCAAGAAGTTCGGCCAGACCGCAGGCGGTCGCCCCTGCTGCAACGGCCCCATCGACTGGAAGGACCGCGCCGCCGTCCAGGGTGATCTCGATAACTATGTCACCGCTTTGGCAGGCGCTGGCCGAACCGACGCCTTCATGACCGCCGCGTCCCCCGGCGTCATCGCAACGCTCGTCGACAACGAGCACTACGCCTCTGACGAGGAGTACATCGCCCGCATCGCCGACGTCATGAAGGAGGAGTACGACGCCATTTACAAAGCTGGTTTCATCCTCCAACTGGACTGCCCTGACCTGGGAATGTCTCGTCACTGGCAGTACCTCGACACGCCCACCAGCGAGTTCCTCAAGGTCGTCGAGACCAACATCGCCGCGCTCAACCACGCCACGCGCGACATCCCCGCCGACCGCATGCGATTGCACCTGTGCTGGGGCAACTACGTTGGCCCGCACCAGTTTGACATCCCCATGCGCGACCTCATCGCGCCCGTCCTCAAGGCCCGCCCCCAAGCGCTATCGTTCGAGGGCGCCAACCCACGCCACGCGCACGAGTGGGCGCTCTTCAAGGAGATCAACCTCCCCGAGGACAAGATCATTCTCCCTGGACGGAGGTTACGCAATAGGCCCGTCGGGCCAAGGTCGCTTGGGTAAGGGTCATCGCCCGGACCATCGAGACCGT
>JAQCEV010000171.1 GCA_027618515.1 Chloroflexota bacterium
ACAACGATCGTGCCCGCTTCAACGCTGGCGACAAACGCGTGAATAGATCAGGCTAGCCACGACCTTGAGCCAATTGCCGACCAGACCAGCCTCAATGAGCCTTGTCCGAGGGCACCAAACGCACGATAATGGGCCTTGAAATATCCCAATCGAATGGCTTCGGAACCCGTAGAGAATCACTTGCCCCAGGAGGCAAGGGAGACATGGCCGTCATCAAGCAGAAGGACCTGATCCAGAGCGTCGCCGATGCCCTGCAGTTCATCTCGTATTACCACCCAGTCGACTTCATCCGCGCCATGCGCCAGGCGTACGAGCGTGAGCAGTCACCCGGCGCCAAGGCAGCGCTGACACAGGTGCTCGTCAACTCGCGTATGTGCGCCCTCGGCAAGCGACCGATCTGTCAGGATACAGGTATCGTCATCGTCTTCGTCGAGGTCGGCATGGATGTGCGCTGGGAGGCGGAGATGAGCCTCGACGACATGGTCAACGAGGGCGTGCGACAGGCATACAGTCATCCGGACAACGTGCTGCGCGCCTCGGTGCTGGCCGATCCGGACGGCACGCGAGCCAACACCAAGGACAACACGCCGGCGGTCATCCACTACACCATCGTACCTGGCGACAAGGTCAACATCGAAGTCGCCGCCAAGGGGGGAGGCAGCGAGGCGAAGGCGAAGTTTGCCATGCTGAACCCGTCGGATTCGGTCGCTGACTGGATCCTCGAGGTGGTGCCGCAGATGGGCGCCGGCTGGTGTCCGCCGGGCGTGCTCGGCATCGGCATCGGCGGTACACCCGAGAAGGCGATGCTGCTGGCCAAACAGGCGATGATGGATGAGATCGACATCCAGCAACTGCAGGAGCGCGGCGCCGCCAATCATCTCGAAGAGCTGCGCCTGGAGCTGTACGACAAGGTCAACGCCCTCGGCATCGGCGCGCAGGGCCTGGGTGGCATGACGACGGTGCTCGACGTGAAGGTGAAGGAGTACCCCACGCACGCCGCCAACAAACCGGTCGCCGTCATCCCGAACTGCTCAGCGACACGACACGTGCATTTCACACTCGATGGCTCGGGACCGGCGCAGTTTGAGCCGCCGCCGATGGAGGAGTGGCCGGAAATCGAGTTCGACCTGGGTGACGATGTGCGGCGGGTCAACCTTGACACCCTGACGCCGGCAGAGGTGCAGAGCTGGTCCACGGGCGAGACGCTACTGCTGTCCGGCAAGTTGCTGACCGGTCGCGATGCGGCGCACAAGAAACTCGTTGACCTGATCGACAGAAACGAAGAGTTACCTGTCGATTTCACGAACCGCGTCATCTACTACGTCGGCCCTGTTGATCCGGTGCGCGACGAGGTGATCGGTCCGGCGGGCCCGACGACGGCGACGCGCATGGACAAGTTCACACGCACGATGTTGGAGAGGACGGGTCTGCTGGGCATGGTCGGCAAGGCGGAACGCGGCCAGACGGCGATCGACGCGATCCGCGACCACAAGGCGGTCTACATGATCGCCGTCGGTGGCGCTGCCTACCTGGTGGCCAAGGCGATCACCAAATCGACGGTGCTCGCTTTCCCCGAGCTCGGCATGGAGGCGATCCACGAGTTCGAGGTGAAGGACATGCCGGTGACGCTGGCGGTGGATTCTACGGGGCGTTCCGTGCACCAGGTGGGGCCGAAGGTCTGGTCGGCGAGGATTGCCGAGATCGAGAACGCGGCGGGGTGAGGGGGCCTCGCGAACTGGACGGGGGATGGGGTCAATGCCGGAAGCGATGCCACAGGTGACACGGCGGCGCGACGGCATCGCGTCGAGTGGGCCAAGCTGCTGGCAGGTGGATGTGACGGTGTGCCCGAACTGGGCGTATGCAGAGACCCACGGTCTCCATCATCGCGCGCTGACCGCTGGGGCTTCGGTGCTTTGCACGATCAGGCCGGCCTCAATGAGCCTTATCCGCCCGCGTCAGTAATGGTAGCGGAGCTGAGCGATCTGCAGCTCGTCGCCATGCACGCGGTAGCCGATCCGGTGCTCGTGGTCGATGCGCCGGGACCAGTAGCCCGACAGTGCGTGCTTGAGTGGTTCCGGCTTTCCCGTTCCCGCGCATGGCGTTCGCATGATCTCGCGGATGAGGGCGTTGATCCGTCGCAGCGTTTTCCTGTCGACGCGTTGCCAGCTCAGGTAGTCCTCCCAGGCGTGTTCGGAGAACACGATTCTCACTCGAGCAGGCTCCGCTCCTCACCGTTGCCCTCGCCGAGTTCGACGATCGACTCGAGCAGCCGCCGCGCGTTCCTGGGAGCGCGGAGCAGATATGCGGTCTCCTCCAAGGCCTCATAGTCTTCGAGCGACATGATGACGACGGACTCGTTCTGCTTCCGGGTCACGATCACAGGTGCGTGGTCGCGGCACACGCTCTCCATGGTCTTGGCGAGGTTCTGCCGCACAGCGGTATACGTCGTGGCCTCCATCGACAGCTTCTTGTTGTACGGACTACTGTTCAGGTGAATGATTCCGTCGTCAAGCCCGATGCCGCTGGCGTCGTAACTGACGATCTCGACGTTGGGCGACACCTTCATGCCCTCCCAAGGCGACCATTCGAGCCAGCCAGCAGGAACCAGAACTTGGTCTGGGCGCCGACCGTGCTGGCCGAGATCCTGCCTGTACTTCATCCCGAGCGGCGCTCGGGCATTGTCTGGTTGGAGACGGAGATGCACCTGCGCTCGCCAACTGTGCCTGCCCGTTCCTCAGAGAGACCACCTTGGCTCCGGGTGCGCCAGATCGTGGAGACTACGGCCAGGCGCGTCATCGGTCTGTGTCAACGCCGAGGCATGTTCGAGGAAGGCTCCACCGACCCGCTGTGGGAGCAGGAGCCCGACAGCGCGTTGGCGACCTGTTCTATT
>JAQCEV010000172.1 GCA_027618515.1 Chloroflexota bacterium
CAGTCCCGGAGCGCCGAGCGACCTTTAGTCCGGCGGACGAAGTCCATGAGTTCCGAGGGCGAGCCCCGACTGGCTACTCGACCTGCCTAGAATCGAGCCCGGGGCGTTCCAATGGCGAGCCCCGACCTGCTAGACGACCGAACCCACCAACGAGCCCGGGGAGTCCGGGGCGATAAGCTGGCTCACACGCAAGATCTGCAGCGGCTCGTCATCCACGCTCTCGAACCAATAGCGCGTGTGGTGCGGAACGTAGACTCCTTCGTTCGCGCCGACCTCCGCCAGTATCTCCTCGCTGATGCCATGGAAACGGGCCCGGCCCGTCAGCACGAACCAGTAACCATCCTGATCAGTGTGGGAGTGCATGCTGTTGGCCTGTCCCTTCTTCATGATCTGGATCGTACTGATCACCCGCTCATTCGTGATCAGATCGTGGGAGTCGCCGCGCTCACCGCGCTTGCGAACCTGGGGCGCGTCTGGGCCGTCGTACCTGAAAGTCTCAAGGTCTGCCATGATCATGCCTCCCGCGACCGGCGCGGCCAAGATAGGCCGCACGATGCCTGGTTGGTGCCCCCAACAGGACTCGAACCTGTGACGCCCTGATTAAAAGTCAGGCGCTCTAACCAACTGAGCTATGGGGGCAGCGGAACCAATCTTACACGGCTTGCGCCTGGCCTGCGCCTGGCTTCTGCCTGAAAGGCGAACTAAATGGCGGGCACCATCGACTCCATCGCCGTAAAACGGTCAACAGGCCAGTACACCGCCCAGATCTTGCCGATCACGTTATCGAACGGAACCGTACCCCAGTGCCGTGAATCGTCACTCTGAGCGCGATTGTCGCCCATCACATAAGACGTGCCCGGCTCGACCACACGCTCGGCGAGCGACTGCCGTAGCGTGTATTCGACGTACGGCTCCTCGATCGGCAGACCGTTGACGAACACCGTACCCAACTCGATCTTGATCCGGTCGCCGGGCAAACCGATGACTCGCTTGACGAAGTTTTGGCGCTCGTCACGCGGCCACCGGAATACGATGACATCACCATAAGCAAGCTGACCGAAGGGGTGCCACGTATCGCCAACTTCAGCATCGACGGTAGGCAAGTAGCCTGCCGCATGCGCTGCATCAATCTCTATCGATTCAACCTTGCTGACGACGACTCGATCACCGCTCACCAACAGCGGCTCCATGCTCGGACCCTCTACGCGGTAGTTCTGCACCGCAGACTGAATCACGAGGACGAGGAACAGCGCCAAGGCGATGGTCTCGATCACTTCACGTACAAAAGCTCGCATCTCAGCGATTATACCAGCGGCTCCAGGCCATGACGGCCCCGGTGGCGCGAGAGTTGGAGCGGATCCCGATGGTAGACTCCACTCCTACCCTCCACCCGACTCTCGACATTGAATCGTGCTGTGACCACACCTCCCCAACAAGACTCGCTAGACGCCGCCGGCACGCAAGAGCGGACGTGGGTAGCCCAAGCGCTGGCTGGTGATCTCGTTGCGTTCAACGCCATCGTCGAGCGCTACCAACAGATCGCCTACAACCTCTCCCTACGCATGCTGCGCGACCCCTCGCTCGCCGAGGACGTCACCCAGGAAGCGTTCTTCTCTGCCTACCGTAACCTTTCCCGGTACAGAGGCGGCAGCCTCAAATCCTGGCTCCTCACCATCGTCGCCAACCGCTCACGAGACATCCTCCGCTCACCCGCCCACAAGCGAACGTCCTCGCTGGAGGCGTACACCGAAGGCGGCGACCCCGCCGGTCCTTGGCGTCACCCCGATGACCTCCCAGAGGAACAGGCAGAGCGAGCCGAAACGTCCCGCCTCGTCCGAGAGGCCATCGACCAGCTACCAGATGACCAGCGTATCGTCGTCACGTTGGTCGATCTCCAGCAGATGGACTATGAAGAAGCCTCACGGATCACCGGCGCTTCGCTCGGAACCGTGAAATCGCGACTGTTCAGGGGGCGGCAACGCCTCAAAGACCTCCTCCGTCCTGTTTGGGAACTTTCAACCGACGTAGACCGTCCTAGTTCGTGAAGAAGACGAATCGCCGCGCCACATGATGAACATATTTAGCAACCGACATTCAACCTACGAAATGCTGCTCACCGAGCACATCGACGGCGTCATCAGCGCCGCTGACGGCGCCAAGCTGACGCAGCACCTATCCACGTGCACAGACTGCGCCGTGGATCTACGCGAGCAGTCGCAGATCCGCACGCTACTCCGAGCCGAGCCCCTCGTCGCGGCACCCCGGTCCTTCGCCCTCCCCTACGCTCCCCGAACCGTCGACACAAGCGAGCCTAGCGGCATCACGAAACTCATGCGCTCCATGCAGATGGCGACCGCCGCAGCGGCCATGGTTCTCGTCGCCCTCGTTGGCCTTAGCGTCATGCAGACATCACCGGCTGCCGTCACTCAAACATCGATCGCGGACGCCGCCGGCTCGACGGCCGAATCGAGCACAGCACCCGACGAATCACTCAGCTTCGCCGGTGCCGCGGCCACCGGACAGGACGCTCCCCCCGCAATTGAATCCGCCCCTCCCGCCGAAACCCAGCTAATGTTCGAACGTGCGCCAGCCGCCTCCGTGGATACTAGCGTCCCCGAACAAGGCGATGGCACCGCCCTGGTGCCAACCGAAGACGCGCAGAAAACCCTAGCATCACCCCCCCTGCTCCCTGGCGACTTCGTACCTCAGCCCGGCCTCGCCGGTGACACCGCGCCGACCGCCGACAACCACCGCACACGCCTCGACTGGGCGCTTCTTGCGGCAAGCCTCGCCACAGCCCTCCTCGCGCTAGCAGTCGTCGCGGTCACCTGGCGAGCACGCCGCCCCGCTTAGTTCCCACCACGACATCGCCCCCCCCCCC
>JAQCEV010000173.1 GCA_027618515.1 Chloroflexota bacterium
CCCGCCAACGAGCCCGGAGTCCCGGAGCGCCAAGCGACCTTTAGTCCCAGCGGCGAAGCCAAGAGATCCGAGGGCTCGCCCGACTTGCTCCACGACGGAACCCGCCAACGAGCGCGGGGAGTCCCGGAGCGCCAAGCGACCTTTAGTCCGGCGGACGAAGTCGAAGATATCCGAGGGCGAGCCCCGACTTGCTCCACGACGGAACCCTCCAATGAGCCCGGGGCCTAGATACGCAGTCGACGGATACTCGGCGAGAAGATCGCGATTAGCGTCACGACGATCAGCCCGACGATACCGCCAACCAAGAACGCCGTGCCTACTCCCCAGTGCGTCGCTATCGCACCCGCGATGACCCCGCCGATGGGCATCAAACCAATCTCCATCTGGTAAACGCCTACGACTCGGCCCCGTAGATGGTCAGGCGTCATGCTCTGAACCATAGTCATGTTGGTTGTCAGCACGCCTTGGGCGAAGATCTGGTAGATCGCGAGGACAACCGCAGCCATCCAGAACCCCGTTACCTGCGACAGGGCGATGACCGCCAGCGCTGCGCCCGCGAACGAAACCAACGTCAGTATCCCTTTGTGCCTGAACTGCGAGAACCTGGCCATGAGGAGCGTCCCTATAACGCCTCCTGCGCCCAGCGCCGTCATCAGCAAGCCGAGATCATCGCCTCGCTCGCTTCCCAGCACTTCCGGCACGAACACGGGGAGCATGTTGAAAACCGAGCCCAGCAGGGTGATCGTAACGACGAACGACATTGCCACCACAAGCAGCGTCGGTCGGTGTCCAAGCACGTACTTGAACCCGTCCACCAGGTTTCGAATGGCCGAGGTCTGTCTGTTAGCGGAGGCATTACCTGTCCCGTATTCAGCACGGTAGGGGATGAGCATCAGAACCACCCCCAAGAAGAGCACTCCCTGGATGAAGAAATTCAAGGCAGGGCCTACCAACACGATTAAGATGCCGCCGATGCTCGGCCCGATGGTGCGCATCGAGTTGAACGCCACCGCGCTGAGTGCCGTCGCGTTCATCAACGCCTCTCGCGGAACCGAGTTCGCCACCAGGGTCTGGCGAACCGGATTGTTCACCGCCCAGATCAAGCCGAACAACAAGGCGAACACGTAGAGGTGCCACACCTTCTCAAGGCCTAGGTACAGCAGCAGTGAGAACCCGAACACGAGAATCGTCACCATCACCTGCGCGATCATGAGCATCTTGCGGCGATCGAATCGGTCGACTAACACACCCGTGATGGGAGCGAAGATCAATGGGGCAGAGCGCACGCCCAAGATGGCACCCACTTGCAGCGGAGACTCAGTCATCTGGTAGGCCAGCCAGCCCAGCGTCACCTGCTGGAGCCACACGCCGCCTGAGACCATCAACGACGTGATCCACAGCAACCGATAGTTGCGATAGCTCAGCGAATGGAACGTTCCGGCCCAACCTGAGCGGATTGGCAAGGGTGCGGCAGTGTCCGACGACGTGCTTGAGCTACGCTCCATGCACCGCTCCCTGGGGTTGGTTGTTGAATCGAAGACGTGGGGCTTGGCGAGTCTGGCACCAGGGCCGCACCCTGTCAACGGCCTCTGCCAGGCAACCACGCCGTTGCCGCAGCTACGCCCAGTACGCTAAAATGCCCTTTCAGCGTGGCCCGATAGCTCAATTTGGCAGAGCAGCTGACTCTTAATCAGCTTGTTGTGGGTTCAAGTCCCTCTCGGGTCACCAATTTTTCCTTTTCCCGCACGCCATGCGATTCCGTGATTTCCTCGGTTTCAACCACCAGTCCTAGCCGCCGCTTGTGGCCAGCCCACGCTGGCCCTCACTGACCATCGCCCCTCGGCCTTCGCATGGATGGTAGCGATGAGTTTCAGCCGGTTGGCCTACCTACGAGATGCGGATCATTAGACACGTCTAGACATCCGGTTTACTATGCCCGCGCCGATGATGCGGCTGCGAGGGGGCGGTCGCCATGGTATCCAACGCGAGAAAAGACTTCGCCTGCTATCAGTGTGGGCACGACCGGTTCGAAGGCATGACCGAAACCAACGGCATGATCGGCGAGCGACAGGTTGCCCGCGCCAGGTGCTTGAAGTGTGGCAGAGTAGCGGACGGGTACGCTAATCGCCCGCAGCTTCCCAAGTTCGTGAGCGTTACAGGAGCGTATTTCCCGCTAAGCGGCGAACCTGCACCACCATCTCCACGCCCCGTGACACAAACAAGCCGTGAGGACATGACACCGCATCGTCCTCCGGTTCTGATCGATTGGTCGGGCCTGGTTGCGCACTACGAACGCAAGGGGCAACTTAGCCGGACGGTACGCATGTTCTTCAGGCGCCGCTTTTGGGTTCCACGCAAGCGAGTCATGTTCGTTTCTTTCGTCCTTGGGGCCGCCGTCACGCCCGTGCTGATCATTCCCGTGCTGCCCGATTCATTGGCGACTTTCGTAGTCGATTATCAAACATGGATCGCAGCGCTTTGATCTCGTTGCCTGCGGCGGCCTAGCCTTGCGCAAACTACTCGCGATCGCTTCGTTCTTCGTACTGGGTGGGGTAGGGGCTCTAACCGCCGAACCGTTGCTACCCGATCCCTGGCAACAACGGCTTGATGAGACTCAACAGCAGGTCCGATACAGTTTGGGGGGTGACCCGCTCCCTAGCGACCTGGGTGTCCCGTCATCCAGTCAGGCGCCGATCGCCCGGCCCACTCTGATTCCTACGCCAACGCTCGACCCAAGTTCCCCCAGCCCTGAAGCATCGGGGTCGTGTCCCGTCAAGTGGTGTAAGAGCGTCACCCTCGTACTGTGATCAGGCTGCT
>JAQCEV010000065.1 GCA_027618515.1 Chloroflexota bacterium
ACTTATCTCGACGGCCCTGACTGTTCAAACAACCGGGACCACCTCTGTGATGATCCTATTTCTGCCTAACGCCAAATCAGGTCGGCCCACGACCAAGTTCGGCGCTGGTTAGGCCGGGGCCCGGGCTCCCCGGGCTCGTTGGTGGGTTCGGTCGTGTAGCAGGTTGGTGCTCGCCCACGGAACTCATGGCTTCCCGCCGGACTAAAGGTCGCGAGGCGCTCCAGGGGCAGCCTAGGCTTGCGAGGCGCGCCAGACGCGCTCTTGCGTGAGCGGCATGTCGAGTCCGGTGGCGCTGGCGCCGACTTGGGCGAGCGCATCTGCGATTGCGTTGGCGACCGCTACCGGCGATGCAACCGTGGGCAGTTCGCCGATGCCCTTGATCCCCAGTGGGTTGGTCGGGGAAGGTGTCTCGAAGTTCTCTAGCACGTAGGCAGGCGTGCTCTCGGAGTTGGGGATCCCGTAGGTCATGAGGTTGGTTTGGAAGGGCTGGCCGACACCGTCGTAGGCGATTCCCTCGGACAGCGCTTGACCGATCCCTTGCGTGATGCCGCCTTGGATCTGCCCGCGCACGATCATGGGGTTGATCATCGGCCCGCAATCGTGAACTGCGACGAAACGCTCGATGCGCACGTCGCCGGTGCCTAGGTCGAGCGCGACCTCAGCGATATGGGCGGCGAACGCGAATGGATTCGCCGGTAGCGTGTACGCGACCTCAAACACCAACGGCCCTGTCGTCCCGGACTCCCTCGCGTTGGTGCGAACCACATCTTCGAAGTCCAGCGCGGCGTGGAAATCGAGCTTGCTGTACGCGCGCCTCTCGGCGAGGAATACGTCGTCAGGTTCGCACCGCAGCATGCGCGCGGCGGTCGTTCGCAGCGACTCTGACGCCTGCTCCAGCGCCGTGTAGATGGCGTTGCCTCCCACGGCGAGACCACGGGATGATGTCGTACCACCGCCGTTCTCTAACAGGTCAGTGTCGCCATGCTGTACCAGGACATCCTCGATGGCTACTCCCAGCGCATCTGCGGTGATCTGGGCGAAGGATGTCTCGGTGCCTTGGCCGTGCGGGGACACGTCTGTCACGACGACGACGCACCCCGTCCGTTCGATCTCGACCCGTGCATTGCTTTGCCGAACGCCCGCCTTGCCGCCGGATGCTTTCACCACCGTGGCGATCCCGATGCCCGTCACAATGTTGCCCTGTACACCCGCCCGCTGCCTCTCGCGAACCGAGTCGTACTCGGCAAGTTCAAGCGCGCGGTCGAATGCACCCTGGAAATCGCCTGAGTCGTAGGTGAGGCCTGTCGCCGTCGTATGGGGGAAAGCGTCGTTGGGGATGAAATTCAGCTTGCGCAGCGCCGCGGGATCCATGCTCAACTCAGCGGCGATGTCGTCCACGATCCGTTCGATGAGCACCGCTGCTTCGGGCCCACCCGCGCCGCGGTACGGGCCCGTTGGGGGCTTGTTGGTGACCACGCCCAGGCACTCGACATCCATGGCGGGTACCGCGTATGGGCCCGCCACACGCTGAACGGCGTTGCCCAATGGCCCTCCGCTGGACGTGAGGAAGAACGCACCTAGATCGGCGAGCATGCGAAAGCGAAGACCTAGGATGTGCCCATCGCTGCTGACCGCTGCCTCCACGTCACCGGTGAATCCCCGACCGTGGGACGCCACCAGATTCTCTGATCGCTCCTCGATCCATTTCACGGGACGTTGGAGCTCGATGGCGGCGTACGCCGACGCTACTTCCTCCGGCCAGACCTCGATCTTGCGACCGAACCCGCCACCTACGTAGGGGGCGATGACACGCACGTTGGTTGGCTTCTGAGGCAGGAGTTGTTTCAAGTACGTCTTTACCCGGTGGGGCACTTGCGTGGATGTCCACATAGTGAGTCCGTCTGTGTTGGCGTTGTACTGAACGACTAGGCCGCGACACTCCATGGGCGTCGCCACTAGGCGTGGAACCTCGTAAGTGCCGCGTACGATGAGGTCCGCGCGCTCGAACGCACCTGCCACGTCGCCCGCACCAGCGAACGCACGCATCACCACGTTCGTGCCGATGTGCGCGTGCAGCGGTTCCTTCGCGGCGGCAGCAGCCCGTGGATCGACCAGCGTCTCTAGTGGCTCGTAGTCGACCTCCACCAGATCAGCCGCGTCTCGTGCGGCGTACCGATCAGACGCCACCACTAACGCGATGGGCTGGCCGACGTAGCAAACGCGGTCGACGGCCAGCACGGGGTGCGCTGGTATGGGCGCCTCGCCCATACCTTCGCGTCGTATCGCGCCGATGGGCTCCACGACGCCGTCCAGGTCGGCGCCTGTGAGCACCATCGCCACGCCATCGGCCGCGCGAGCCTTTGAGGCGTCGACGCGAAGGAGGCGTGCGTGGGCATGCACGCTGCGTACGACCGCCGCGTGCAGCATGCCCTCAACGTGGATATCGTCGACGAACTCGGCGGCGCCCCGGAGGAGGCGTGCGTCTTCCAATCGGTTCAGCGACTGCCCCTTGAAGGCAGACATCGCTAGCCCATCCTCTCGCTCGCTTCGGTCAGCGCGCGCTTGGTGAGTTCCGCAGTCAGGTGCTCCCGGTACTCAGGTGAACCATGAACGTCGCCGAGAAACTCGATGCCGTTGGTCGCGCGAGCCGCAGCTTTGGCGATGTTCGCAGGCGTCAGTTGCTTGCCCACCAGGTAGCGTTCCGTTGCTCGTGCGCGAACCGGGGCTGGGCCCGCGCCCGTGACCGCGACTCGTGCCCGCGTGCATGCGCCTGCTTCGTCGGTCGCGACTAGGGCAGCGATGCCGACAACCGCGAACCGTGATGCTCTGTTCGCTAGTTTCTGGTACGACCAGCCTGTCCCTGATGCCATCGCTGGCACTCGTACCTCGGCGATGATTTCACCCTCGTTCAGTGCGGAGGTGTAGGCATCTACGAACATCTTGTCCGCGCGTATGGTTCGCCGCCTGGGCCCACCGGCCACGATGAACGTCGCTTCGAGCGCCAGCAGTGCCGCAGGCAGATCGGCTGCGGGATCGGCGTGGGCCACCGATCCGCCGATCGTGCCACGATTGCGCACCTGCACGTCGCCAACCAACGCTGCGGTCTCCGCGAGGATCGGGGCTACGCGTCTCACCACGTCTGACGATTCCACGGCGTAGTGCGTGGTCATGGGGCCAATCGCTAGCCCATTAGCGGTCTCGTCGATGAATGCCAGGCCGTCGATCTTGGAGAGATCAACCACTGCGGCGAGGTTCGCCAGCCGTAGCTTCATCATGGGGACCAGGCTCATACCTCCGGCTAGCACGCGTGCCTCACCGTCGTACCGTCGCAGAGTTGCGACCGCCTGACGAAGCGTCTTGGGAGCGTGATATTCGAACGCTGCGGGGATCATCGAGTCTCCCCCCGCATGGTTTCCGCAGCGCGCATGGCTGAGGCCACGATGTTCTGGTAGCCGGTGCAGCGGCAGAGGTTGCCTGCGATCCCACGGCGCACGTCAGCCTCAGTGGGATTAGGGTTGCGCTCCAGCACCTGCATGAGCGTGATCACCATGCCAGGCGTGCAGTAGCCGCATTGCAGGCCGTGCTCCAGCCAGAACGCCTCCTGCACGGGATGCAGCGCTTCGTCGGTGGCAACGCCTTCGATCGTCTGGATCGTCGCGTCATCCGCCTGCACCGCGAACATCGTGCAGGATTTCACGGCCAGCCCATCCACCAGCACCGTGCACGCGCCACATTGGCTCGTGTCGCAGCCGATGTGCGTACCTGTCAGCCCGCGCATCTCGCGTATGTAGTGCACGAGTAGCGTGCGCGGCTCCACATCGTCTGTGCGCGTTTCACCATTGATAGTTACGTTGATCTTCATAGCGCTGCGGAGTTTAGATTCCCGGTCGCAAGCTGTCGAGCGTCCGTCAGTCTTTCTTCTCACGCAGCAACGATTCCTTGATCAGGAATCCCAAGATAGCCGCCGACGCCAATCCCGTTCCAGCCAAGAACGTGAACGCTGCGGCATAGCCGGATACCGCGACGAATGCAGAGAAGCTGAGCGGGTTCGCCATGAACCCACCCTGGCTCACCATACGACCGATCCCGAAGAAACGTCCCCTGGCCTGGGGCGGCGCGAAATCCGTGCCGATCGTTTGCATGGAGCCTGAGAGCCCTGCGCCGATCAGTTGCATCCACACGAACCCGACAACGAACGCCCAGTAGCCCCAGTGGTTGACGGCGGTTAGCGCGAACCAAACCATGGACAGCGAGAACAGGGCCAGACCCGGAACCACCGTCACCTTCCGTCCGAACCTATCCATGATGTAGCCCGCCGACAGCGTGAGCGGGATGCCCGCCAACGCCATCGCGCTACTGAGATACGCCAGGTCTAGCGAGCTGACATCGTAGACGTACGCACCGAACAGGAACACGGTGCCGCCGCCGATCGCTCCGCCACGGGTCATCGTGGAGAAGAACTGGGCCGTGTACAAAATGGGGATCGGTGGCTTCAGCAGCAGCTTTACCGAGAACTGCTCGTCGCTCGCCGACTTCCCTCCGCCGCGCTTGCCTTGGTTCGGGTTGCTCTCTTGGACGACCAGGAAACTGGGTATCACCGCCATCAACGCCACGATGCCGTGGAGGATGAACGGTACCCGGATACCGAACAGCTCGGCTGTGACGCCACCGATGATCGGGCCTGCGAGGAGCCCCAGGCGCTGCACTCCGAACATGCTCGTGATCTGGCGGGCCCGTGAGCCACCACCACCGTCCGCGATGACGGTGAGACGACTCAACATCCACATCTGCGTGCCCCACCCAGCGATGAACCGGTACACGAGCAAGATGGCGAAGGACTGCGCCGTTGCGGTTGCTAGCAGTGCTACGCCGACGATGATCGGTCCCGCGAGCAATACGCGTCGGCGTCCCCAGCGGTCGATGGCATACCCGACGGGCATGCTGGCGGCGAGTCCGCCCAACATCTGTGCGACGAACAGGTACGCGGCCACTTCCACGCTGACACCGAATTCGTCACGCGCGAAGATGGGCAGGACAGGCGTGGTTATGCCCTGGCCAAGCCCGATGGCCAGCGCGGGCAGGTGCAACGACAGGAACGTGTACAGGTAGCCCTTGGGCTTGGCCGGGCCATCGGGTGTTGTAGGCTCGGTTGGTGTAGGGCTTTTGTCGTCAGAGGCCATTGGGCGACCCTGCGGTTCCTACTTGCGCCCGAAGAAGCGTGCCGCGTTGTCCCACATGAGCTTCTTCATCGAGGGCTCAGGGATGGTCTTCCACCCCATCACTCGCGATGGAGAATCGGGGAACTCGCACTCCGCGTGCGGGTAATCCGAGGCGTACATCAGTACGTGATCGCCGATGAAATCCATGACCATCTTGACCATGTCTTCGTCCTCAGTCATCTCGATGCTGGCGAAGAAGCGACCGTCCGCGACGTACTCGTTGACCTTCTTCTGAAGATCAGCAGTGAATCCTACGTAGTCGATCTGCTCTTCCAGTCGTCGCAGCCAGAACGGCAGCCAACCCACGCCCGACTCTAAGATGCCAACGCGAAGATTGGGGTAACGGTCGAGCACGCCTGAACCGAACATCGAGCCCATGAACTTCATGGCGCCCCACGGGTGGGAGCACAGACGCGCAAGCATGCGGTTGTCGTCCATGTCCCGGTAGCCTGGGAAGTAGGGCGGAACCCACGTCATGCTGTGGTGGAGGATAGGCAGGTCGTGCTCGGCGGCTGCCGCGTAGATGGGCTCCATGTCTGGGTGATCGAGCGGTCGATCGAGCGCTGCGAAGGGCAGTACGCCAGCGGCCCAGTCGGATGCACCCCAGCGTTTGATCTCCGCCGCCGATTCCTCAACGTTGGTGCCTGAAACGGCAAGCAATGCCATGAAGCGGCCCTTGTGCCGCCCGATGAAGTCATCCGCCAGGCGGTGGTACGCACCGATCAGCCCCATCTCGATCTCCGTGTGGCCAAGTGTCGACAGGCCGACCCCCACGTCAGGAACCATCATGTGGACGTCCGTTCCCTCTTCGTCCATGTCGGCTACCCGCAGATCGAACGCATCGTCGATCACGCCGACCGCAGGGAGCTTGTCGCCGCTATAGGTGCCGAAGTGCAGGCGTGAACGCCCGTCCTTCGGCGCTGCCTGCGCCTCAGCGGAACCTAGGACGCGCCGGAAAGGAGTCAGCCCAAGCGCGTAATGATGGCGCTCGGGGTCTTCGCGGGGTGTGGTTGTCTGGTCGGAGCGCGCACCAACGAGGTATTGCTCGATCTCCGGCATCTTCTTCTTGAAGGCCTCGCCCAAGTACGGGCCTAGCGCCTCGATTGACGGGTGGATGTGGGTATCAGCGTCGAAAACCTTTTGTCCGTTGATCATTGCGATCCTCGCTCCTGCTGCATGTTGGCGTAGCGCTAGCGAGTATAGCTGACGCTCTGTTGAATGACTTATGGGGTACCCGTAACATGGCGGCGGGCGAAAATTCTCAGAGGGTCGGTAGGAGTAGGCAACAACATGGCGTTCAACGGACTGTACACACTGGAAGAGTTTGGCGAGGACGTTGGCGCGGCGTTGGATGTGTGGGGCGACAGCATGGAGGCCGTTCTCAACATGGGCCAGCTTGTGCAGCGCTTCATCGGGGAGAACGACACGAAGTCCCTCTGGACCATTGGCGAGCCCGCGAAGATCAGTTCAGGCTTGCCCGGACGGAAGCTCTTGGACGGCCCCGACGGGCGTTTCCGCTTGCTGCTCGCGGAATACGCGCCGGACACAGCAACGGCGGTGCACTCGCACGAAGGCTGGGTGGTCATCGGCATCATCGAGGGGAGCGAGCGCTACACGTCCTGGCGCAGGGTCGACGACGGCTCAAATGACACACATGCTGACCTCGAGGTTGTTCAGGATCACCACATCATGCCTGGCGAGTTTGGCTACCTGTACAACGAACCCTTCAACGTTCATCGGCAAGCAGCTGAAGAGAAGGGCGCCCTGGAGCTCGTTCTCATGAAGGGTAGGGGCCAGCGCCTCAACCACATCGACGAGGCCACTGGTGATTGCTCCGCGCCTATCGAGCTTAACCGCTAGCGGCTCTACGCAATCTGCGCTAGGCCGCCTGCCCCTTGGCATCCGCCCGCTCTAGGGGAACCATGCGCAGCACGATGTCTTGTTGGTTCACGTCGGAGGACTCGCAGTTCATAGGGGCCCGGTCAACCCGGAGACCAGTGATTCGATCTCGCCGGACAGGAATGGAACGAGCGATGAGCGTTCGAGCGAGCCGAAATGCTCGGGCGCTTCGCTGATCTTGATTTCGAATCCACCATCATCACTCGGCGCCAGCACGACATTCGCGTAGCGGAGACTCTTGTAGAAGCTGGGCAACGCTACGCTCGGGTCATCGCCGAACATGTCGCGAACCGTGTCGAGTAGCGATTTGCCGATGGCCTGGCCTGCCTCGAAGCAGGCACGCTCGATGAGGTCGATGTTCGACAAGAATGCACCGGCTAGCAGCATCTGGTAGTAGTGGATGTCCACCATGTTCCCCGTGGGGCGGACCATCTGGTTCTTCAGGCTGACGCCGAATCGCCGCTCGGGCTCGAAGTGACACTCGAATTCCGCGCACCAACGGTCTAGGGCGACCACTGAGGCCCTGTCGTCGCTGCTGCGGATCATGAACCTGCAGCGCTCGCCACCTGTTGCGACGCACTCCACCTCTGTGGCGCTGAGCCCTTCATCGAGCATCGCGGCGAGCATGCCAGCGAACGACCCACCGTGGAAGAAGCACATGGGAGCGGATGCAGTCAGCCCTGCGCACTCGGCGCAGTTCTCGAAGGCGATCTCGAAAGTGGCGGTATCTGGATGCACAGCCACCAGTTGGAGTTCACCCATCTTCTGCTTGGACATCAGCGCCGTGAACACCCGCGAAATCACCTTATCTAGCGTCTCGAATGCTCGTTTTTCATCCCAGTAGCCGAATTTCCAGAAGAAATCAGTTGGCATGCCCAGTCGTCGGAGCACCAGATAGGTATTCCTGGTCGCGGCGTTGTAACCGCCGCTGTAGAGCATCTTGGTGAATGTCGGGACACTGCTAAGCAGAGTACTTGAGCCTGCCTGGGCAACGGCGAGATCTATCTCGCTACCAAGTTCCGGTCGGTCTTGCGACGGTGCGTCGGCCTTCATGATCTTGTCTAGCGCTTTGGACCAGATCTCGTCGATCGCGTTCTCCGCTTGCTGAGCCCTCATGACCCGTCCCCCAGAAGTAGTCGATCGAGTCGGTTGAAGCTCCACTCTTGGTGCTTGCGGTGCGCGAACAGGCCGATCGCGATGATCAGATAGCCGAATAGGTACAGCACGTCTCGGAATGACCGTTGCTGGTATTCGCTGGCGGCGATAACGGTCAGTGGATCGCCCTTCACTATCTCGTAGAGGTATGCCGACGTGAGGCTGGCGATGATGCCAACGAGCACCAGCATGAATGTTGAGTTCTCTCGGTACTCCGAGTTCGCGTTCTGCACGTATAGCCAGACCACCGGAACGAGCATGGTCATCACCAGTACATCGAAGATCCGGATGACCAGATAGATAGTTCCTGCCTCGCTGCTTAGGTCGAACAACTCACGCACTGTTGGCATGCCGTTGAGGACGAACGCAACAGCAACGACGACCGTTCTCGCTGCGAAAAGCCATCCAGGTCTGCTGAGCCTCCGCACGTCCACCATGCGCACGACCCAGACGGTTGCTGCAAGCAACATCGCGTAGTCGACGATCTGGTAGATGAGTAACGCGCGCAGAAAGTTCGCTCCGAGGAGCTCGGCGACGGACGAGAGCAGCCAGTCCCAATTGCTGAGCCCATAGAGCAGCAGGAATCCCCCGAGCAGCCAGAACGCGTTCCGCATACCAGCCCGGTAGAAGGCCCCAACCCAAAATGCTAGTCCGGCGCCGATAACTAGGCTGATCGGCAGCGCGAATCGTGCGTATTGGGCTCCCGCACTGCTTGGCAGCACGACCGCCAGCAGGGCGAAGAGTAGCGCCGTCGGCGTCGCTATAGCTATGAACCGTTCAGATGTCATGGAACCCCAAGCCGGGGACAGATATGGACTGAGTGGACCGGTGCTCACGGTTGCTATTCCGGGCCTGCATTCCACTGAATCACTTCCTGGCACGATCAGCCACGGCGCCCGCCCGTGCAATTGCTGGAGGCATGCTCCTACAAGTGAACTGGATGAACCACCATTGCTAAACGAGCCAAACAATCACCCGAAGATTAACCAGTACGGGTGAAGTGTCAGCACCCAATGCGCGCAAAAATGAGTCAAGTACCCGAACAGGAGCGCGCATGCAGAACACCAAGCCTTTGGTTCCCAACGCTGGCTACAACAGCATCCAGTACCACGTACTGGACCAGTACGCGCATGCCGCAGTTCTCAGGAAGATGCTCGCGAAGCGCCCTGGCAACCAACGCTTCCTGTCTGGGTTGGTGGAGCGCACTTTGCGCGCTCGCTACCAGGATTGCGTTTCCGTCCACGTGGGCTCCGCAACCGTAGCGATCGACGACCGCCTGGCTTAGCTACAGGTCGCCGCGCAACTCCATGTAGGCTCGTCGAACGACCCCAGGCAGTCGGTCTTCCTGACGACCCCAGTCGGCGAACGGCCCGAGTTGCAGCGCGTCTCTGGCCTGCTCTTCGGTGAGCCCCGCCTCATACGACTGCCGTACTTGCCCCACGACCAATTCCAGGCACTCCCGCATCTCGTGCAGTTCCGCGTTGGATCCCAGTGGGCCGTGGCCTGGCACGATGATGTCCGCTCCTAGATCTTCCAGCCTTGATGCCGCCGTGATCCAGTCCGCTGGAAACCCGTCGCGAGCGTTCGGTATGTATTTGTGAAAGGCGAGATCGCCAGCGAAGGCGACGCCCACGTCTGGTAGGTACGCCACCACGTCGCCTCGCGTGTGCGCGCGCCCTAGAAACATGAGTTCCACCGAACGTGACGCCAGGTGCAGCGTGGCCTTGGTCTCGAAGGTGATATCTGGCGGCGTGGCCTCTAGCGGTTCCATTTCCGGCCATAGCGCGGGGTACAGGTCGCGGAGGAAGGCCCTGTGACCATCCCACTCTGCTAACAGGTCTTCCCTGCACGTGTCGTGGGCGATGATCGGTACCTGCGGTAGCACGGCGTTGCCGAAGACATGGTCGCCATGCCAGTGCGTATTGATGATGTGCCGGATGGGTGCATCGGTGACCCTCCGTACTTCGGCCAGCAGTTGGTTCGCCAACGACGCTGTCATCAGAGTGTCAATGACCACTACCCCGTCGCGGTCGACGATGAATCCCGCATCAGTCGCGCCGCCCGCCTGGATGAACGCGTACACGCCGCTCGCGACCTCTATCGCCCCTGTGTCGTATGTAGATGCCACGACTAGCCCCTGACCTGGGGGATAACGTCCTCTGCCAATATCTCAACGGTTCGCTGGACGTCGTCCAGCGTGCGCGCTTGAGGTAGCAGTACGAAATGGCTCACGCCGATCTCCATGTAGCTCGCGAGCACCTCGGCCACCTTCGCGGCAGGCCCGAGCACTGCGCCCCGAGTCGCTGGACCCGTCGTGTCCGGCTCCTCGCGTAGGTCTACGAGCACTCGCAGCGCCAGGTTGACGGCGCTGCGCGGACGCCCGGCCTGCTCGGCCATGTCCCGCACTCCCTCGAACGCCGCAGCAAGCGACTCCGGCGTCGTGCCGAACAGCGGTGGTAGCCATACGTCGCCCACGCGAGCGGCTCGGCGCATCACTGGCTTTGTGTGCCCACCGATCCAGATGGGCGGGTAGGGCTGCTGCGCGGGCATCGGGTATGCCGCGACATCCTTGAAGTTGTAGAACTCACCCTGGAATGACGCGTTCGGCTGCGTCCAGATCTCCCGCAGTACCTCGATCCCCTCGTCCAGCATCTTCCCGCGATTCTTGAACTCCAGGCCGAGTGCGTCGAATTCCTCAGCGAGCCATCCCGCAGCGACTCCCAATATCGCTCGCCCGCCCGACAGCACATCCAACGTCGCCACGGTCTTGGCAACAGCCAGCGGGTGCCGGAGCGGCAACAAGTTCACTGCTGTCCCCAACTTGACCTTTGATGTGATCCCCGCGACATACGCCAGGCACGTGAACTGATCCATGAAGGGCATGCCTGGCGGGATCAGGAAATCGCCATCCACGTGGTACGGGTAGGGTGACGTTGATCCTGTGGGCAGAACCACGTGGTCGGCAGCCCACACCGAATCGAGTCCCGCTGCTTCGGCCTGTTCGGCGACGAGCCGCACCGCCTGCGGGTCGCGCATGCCTATATTGGGGAGGGACACTCCAAACTCTGTCACGCTACGGGCCTCCTGGGTCCCTTGCCGACGTCTCAATACCTACGCGGGCATGGTATGGGGCTGGTGCACCCCCGGCAACAATCGGTTGCATACCACCCGCCTGTCCACTACGCTTCCCGAACCCGAGCCCCGGGCCGCCCTCAGACAGGAGCGGCACTTATTTAGGAGGCAGCGATGGCGGTCGACACCAAGACATTCCTCAAAGAGATGCAAGAGATGGTCGCGGCGAAGCACAGCAAGGATCACGCGATCTTCGACATGATCGAACAGGGCAAGCTTACCCAAGTTCAGCTCAGGGGTTTCATCAAGCAGTTCTACCTGCTTTTCCCCAAGCCCTTCCCGAAACCCATCGCCGCCATGTTCGCCCGCTCACCTGAAGATTCCGAGCTCGAACGCATGTGGATGGAGAACCTCATGGAGGAGGCAGTCGGTGGTCAGACCGACACCGCAGGCCACCGCGACCTCTACATCCAATTCGGCGAAGCTTGCGGCATCCCCCGGGCCGAACTTGACGCAACACTCCCGCTGCCCGAGACCCAAGGCCTCCTCAACTGGCGTGAACTGCTCATCGGCCAGCGCTCCTGGCTTGAGCTCTATGCCTGCCAGGGCATGGCCCTCGAAGGCACCGCCAGTGGCCGCATGAACAAGGTCGTCAACGGCCTCGTCAACCACTACGGCTTCAAGCTCGACTCCCCGGCGATCCTGTACTGGACCCTTCACATGGCGGTCGACGAAGAGCACATGCTCGTCGGCCCCTACGCTGTGGAGAAGTACGCGGTTAGCGACCTCGAACAGGCCGCCGTCCGCAAGGCTCTCAGGAACACCCTGGACACCTTCTGGTTGGTCTACGACGGCATCCAGCGAGCGTTCGTCGACAACGACCCGCTGTACGCTGGCTGGCAAGAGACCGCCGGGGTCCGAGCGTAACCCTTGCCAGATAGTCCTGATACAGCCGACGTTGTTGTAGTTGGCGCAGGTGCTGTTGGAGCCGCAGTTGCCTATGAGCTGTCCCGTAGAGGCGCGAGCGTTATCGTGCTTGAGAAGGACGCCATAGGCAGCGGCTCGTCAGCTCATGCCACTGGCTTACTCAGCATCCTCGGTACTGAGTTCACGCCCGGTGATTCCTTCGCCATGGGCCGCGAGGCGTACGCCGGTTTCATCGACCTCGTCCCGCAGCTCCAAGACCTCACTGGGATGGACATCCTTTATCAACGTCCGCCCGCTCTGCGACTCGCCCTTGATGCTGACGAAGAACGCTTGATCCGCGAGTCGCTTGAATGGCAGAGCAAGCTCGTGCCTGCGGAATGGATATCCGGCGCCGACGCACGCCGCATCGAGCCTCGGCTCACCGAGGCCGTCCGTGGCGCGGCGTACGAGCCTGAGTCCGCCCAACTGGACAGCTACCGTCTCAATCTTGCCCTCGCCCGTGGCGCGGAACTCCATGGCGCGCAGATCCTCACGCGTACCGTCACGTCCCTCGTACGACAGGGATCGCGTATCACGGGCGTGGTCTGCGGCGACGAAACCATCTCCTGCGGCACCGTCGTTCTCGCCCCCGGCCCTTGGGCTGACGCCTGCGCCGATTGGCTCCAGTTCCCCGTGCCCGTCAGCCCCATGAAGGGCGAGCGTCTCCTGCTCAGCTATTCAGGAGCGCCGTTGCCATGCATCATCAGTTCTCCTGTGCGTGGGCACATGATCAGCCGCGTCGATGGCCTGTGGAGCGTCGGAAGCACAGGCGGTCGCGACTACGATGACCGTGACGCGTTCCGTGGCGTTGACTTCGACCGTCAGCCCACCGAGCAAGCGAAGTTCGAGTTGATCCAGCGTGCCCTAGACGTCTTACCCGACCTCGCGGACGCCGATGTCGTCGAGCAACTCGCAGGCTCACGGCCTTTGAGTGTCGACCGCAAGCCGATCATCGGGACGGTCCCTGGACTCGACGGCGTACTGCTCGCCACCGGTCATAGCACCAAAGGCATCCACCTCGCGCCGATCACTGCGCGTATGATCGCTGCGCACGTATTCGGCGATACGCCTGCCTTCACGTTCGACCCAGAGACATTCGCCCCTGCACGGTTCGCCGAGATGAAATCACCCGATTTCCACGACGCCGGACAGGGCGTGGACGAGTAACGGAGCATCATGCGAACCAACAAGCTCAAGCAAACCTTGGAATCTGGAGGCGTCGCCCTCGGCGCTGCCCTCGGATTCAACTCGCCGGACACCGTCGAACTTCTGGGTGTCCTCGGCATCGACTACGTGGTCTTCGACATGGAGCACGAGGTGTTCGATGAGCTATCGCTCCTGCATTCCCTTCGTGCTGCTGAAGCGGCAGGTGTCACAACCATCTGTCGGCTCCCCAACGACGCTGACCTCATCCTTCGCGCCCTCGACGCCGGCGCCCAGGGCATCCACGTCCCCCGCGTGAACACGCCAGACGATGTTGAGGACGTCGTCGCGGCCGCTCGTTTCTACCCCCTGGGCGATCGATCGTTCTTCGCCGTTGCCCGCTCTGGCGACTACGGCATCGGCGTCACCGAAGAGGAGTACGCCGAGTTCTCCAACCGCGAGACGCTCATCACCGTTCAGATCGAGGAGAAAGACGCGGTCGACAACATCGCTGAACTCCTCGCATCTCCCGGCATCGACATCATGCAAGTCGGGCCCAAAGACCTCTGGCAGTCCATGGGCATGCCGGATCGCTCCGAAGTCCAAGCCGTCGCCGACGAAGCGATCCGCTCCGCCCGCGAGGCTGGTAAGTGGGTCAGCAGCTACGTCTGGCTCAACGACACCTTCGAGCAGCAGGTCGACCGTCTCATGGGCCTTGGCGTCCAGATGCTCACCGCGTCAGCCCGCGACTTCATCATTGAGGGTGCGCGCGGCTTCCTCTCCCTAAAGAACACTCTCAACGCCAAGTAGCGTGCAAGTAGGTCACCATGGCTAACCCCAAGCCTGAATTTGGAATCCACCTCCCCGTGCGAGTCCTGCCCGGCAGTGACGGCAAGCCCGCCACCGCCCGCGACCTCGTCGAGATTGTCAACACCGCCGCTGGCTCTGGTTTCACCCATATCTGGGTCACCGACCACATCGTGTGGCTCAACCCTTGGATGGACTGCCTGATCCTGCTAGGCGCCGTCGCCGAGCGTGCGGCCACTCTCAACATGGATCTCGCCACTGGCGTGATCGGTCTGCCGCTCCGTAACCCCGTCGCCATCGCTCAAACCTTCGCCACCATCGACGTGCTCAGCGAGGGCCACCTGATAGTCGGCGTCGGCGAGGGCTCCACTGAGAGCGACTTCGACGCCCTTGGCATCCCCTTCGGCGAGCGCCGAAAGATGCTTGAAGACGCAGTTCCGGCGCTTCGCGACCTGCTGACCGACGCCCACGTCTCCCACCACGGGCCCTACTACAACTTCGACGATGTCTCCGTGCTCCCCCACTCGGCGCAGCAGCCATCACCGCCCATCTACCTATCGTCGTGGGGCGCGCCAGTGGGCGTCCGCCGCGTCGCACGACTGGCCGACGGTTGGATCGCATCAGCGTGGCACGGTACCCCTGAAACCTTTGCGGACGGCCTTGGTCGCTTGAACGCGGAACTCCCCAAGCACGGCAAGTCACCAGAGGCCTTCCCCAACGCCGTCAACACGATGTTCATCCACCTGGACGCAGACGGCCCACGAGCTCACCGAGAGATGGGCCCTCGCATCGAGACCATCACCCGCGAGCCCTACGCTCCTGCGGCTGGGCACTACCTCGTCGGCGACGGTGGTGAGGTGCGCGAAGGGGCCGAACGCTGGCGCGACGCTGGCGCCCGCCGGATCGGCGTTTGGGCAGTCGAGGACACGCTCGAGCAGATCAAGCGGTTCGGGGCCGAAGTGATCGCCAAAATCTAACGCGCCTTCACGCATCGCCTAATGCCCTCGGCACAGCTTGATTTTCATTGACACCCCCCCTCTGACACCCCTATAGTCCCGCCCACGATTCGAGCTACACTCGTCCGTTCTATGAAATAGGAGGTTTTGCCATGGCCACGCAGGAAGTGAAGAAAGCTGAAGCCACTATCAAAGACGTCACGATCAACAACGTCTTTGAGAAGGCGGAGTTCACCCGTGCCCGCAAGCGCATCCTCCTCGCTCAGGAAGAGAACGACATCCTGATCGCCATCAACTGTTACGGCCCTGGCAGCCGTAACGAGATGCACTTCCATGTCGGCACGGGGCAGACGTTCCTTGTGCTGAAAGGGACGGCTGAAGTCACGCACCGCCACAAGGAGCTGCCGAAAGACCAGGACGTGGTGTCGACCCTCAAGGAGGGCGACTCTGTCCTCATCCCGGCCAACGTCTACTACCAATTGCACAACCCTGGACCGGATCAACTGATCCTCTACCAGGTCAAGCAGCCTGGAGAGCTCGTGTCAGTCGAGGGCAAAGGCATCATGCGCCCAGGCGACTACTACAGCAAAGCTCGTGAAGAGAAGGACGACCTCTCTGACTGGAAAGAAGAAATTGAGCCGGTCAAGCCGGGAGACCTCAAGAAGTCCTAGATGGTTCGGTCGCCGTAACACTCGTAACAACCAAAGGCCGTTTGTGGCCTGGGTTCGAATTACTATCAGTCTCTGGGAGGAAACATGAAGACGGTAGCTGGATTGAAGATGACCCTTCGCGGGTCAGTGCTGGTGCTTCTACTGAGCACCATCGCCGTACTCGTCGCCGCGTGTGGAGCCGATGCCACGCCGACTGCCGTTCCGACGGCAACTGCAACGCCGGATCCTGACGCGATCGTCCCTGAGTGGCAGATCGCCTACAACAAGGTGCTCAAGGCCGGGAAAGAAGAGGGCGAAGTCGTGATCGTGATGGGTGGTTCCGCCAGCCGGAACTTTGGCCCCCGATTCGAGGCTTTTGAGCAGGAGACTGGCATCAAAGTTCTTGCGGTCACTGGCCGTGGCTCCGCTCAGGTTGAGAAGTTCAAGGCTGAGCGCGAAGCCAGCCTCTACACCGCAGACATTTGGATGACTGGTGTAACGTCCACGAACCATGCGAAAGCCGAAGGAATCGTTGGCCCCTTCGACACGAGCGCACTCCTCTTGCCCGCAGTGGCAGAAGAGAACTGGCTTGACGGCCACTACTGGTTCGCCGACTCTGGCTCGCGAGACACAACCCTCACGTTCTGCGCGTCGCCGACCACGGCGTTCTCGTACAACACGGAACTCGCCGGAGATGCAGTTGCCTCCATGACTTCGTACTGGGACCTACTGGATGGCCGTTTCGCGGGCCAGATGGTTGGTACGATTCCGTGGGAGCCTGGTCAGACCAACTCCGACTTCTACATCAACGTTCCGGCGCTTGGCGAGGACTTCATCACTAAGTTCATCTTGGAGTCCGACGTCGAGTGGGTGGCGGACGGTCAACAGGCGGTCGACCTCTTGGCCAACGGCGCCAAGTCAGTCTTCGTCTACATGGGCAACGCTACCCAAGACATCGACGATCTTGAGGCCGAAGGTCTACCGGTGAAGAACCACTTCGGACAGGGATTTGCAGAGGGTGGTGTCCTCTCCGTCGGTGGCACCTGCTCGTTGGCCATGTTCGACACGCCTGCTCACCCCAACGCGATGCAGGTATTCCTCAATTGGTGGAACAGCCCTGAGAACTTGCACGCAGCCCAGGCCATCACGAGCGATCAGTCGCTTCACACGGGTGTTCTGACGAACAACCTTCCTGAGCAGTACATCCGTGCGCCAGGTATGTTCTTCCCCGAGATGGACGACACCATCGTCGGCAACGTTGGTCTGGTGTTCAACCAGCAGCTCGCCGAAGGGGCTGGCCTCCGGTAGAGTCCAGTA
>JAQCEV010000066.1 GCA_027618515.1 Chloroflexota bacterium
ACAGCACACCGTTGAAGACAGGGCGCTTGTCGCCTCCTCAAGATGAACACAAGAGACACCCTACTGACAGAATCGCTGAACAGTAAACCCTGACATTTTTCCTGGACAACGACAAGCCACTGCTGTCGCGCCCGCGATAGTTAATGAAAGGACGTCAAGCCGCGCAGCTTCGCCATTGGACTTGGCTGACGGCTGGCCTCCGACGAATTCGGCGAAATCGTCAACAGACATCTGAAGGAGTTCGCCTTGCAGGTAACCTGCGATCTTAGCGTTGGGGTGAAAGGCGGCGCGAGCCTTCTCCGGGCTGGATTCGTACATGCTGTCGAAGTATGTCTGAATCGTATCTCTGATTGCACTGTCATCACTCATAAGCGAATCTCCTTCATCTTTTGTGAGCCTTCTTCACATATTGTCGCCAGTGTATAGGACTGATCGGGGCTCCCCATTCTGCGTCGATCACGCTACCCGTCGAATGATTCCCTTGATGGATTCCCAGTAGACGGTTCTAGCTGGTCGGTTCGCGTCCGGCTGGCGTAGGTCGTAGTGCTCGATCACGTAAGCAACGTAGGCAGGTGTACATCGGGGGCTGTCTCATTTCCCAACTCTCGCAGCCTGAGAACCCAGAAGGGGGTCTCGTGAACCCTAAAGGCCGCATGTGGAAAGGAATGGTAAAAGTTGCTGTAAGACGTCGCGACACCAAGATTCAGTCGTGGTTCAGGGGAACAGGGGTGCGGTCGGTTCGGGTTCGTGACGCTTCCGAAGCCTGATAGGTGAGCGTGTTGCGTATTTCAAGGAGGGGCCATGACGTAAGCCCAACATCGCCACCCGTTACGGCATGGGTACCGGCTCAGGGAAGAAGCCCGCGAACGCTGGGAGCACTTCATCTCGGATGAGGTCGTGTATGGCGTTGAAGATGTCGGGAACGACGAAATCGCCGAGACCCGGCACTTGGATTTGTACGTCAAAGGTGACATCTGGTTTCCGCACACGTTCAGCGCGACACGTTGCTGAGCCCCCAGCGAACCTCGCACGAGGCAGAACCTACGCCCGGCTTTGAGCCGCCCTATGACCCTTAGTCAGATACGGGAACAGCAGCGGCATCGCCGCTGCGAACACCAAGAACATCACACCAGCGAACCAAAACGAATCTTTGAGCCCGTAGCTCGCGGCAAGAAGCCCGAAACTTGCTGGTACCACCACCTGCGCCGCGCCCCAGTACAAGCCCACGTAAGCCATCGCGACGCCGCGCTGCTCCTGCGAACTGTAGGTCGCAGCCGTCAACGGATACAGCGGGCCCAGTAGGCCGTAGAACGTTCCGTACAAGAACAACAGCGCGCCCATAGGAGCCAGCGTGCTACCTACGAGCGGCACCGCGAGCATGATCACGCCCATCGCGCCGAGCGCCAACGTGTAAAGGTTTTTCTGTCCTGTACGCGAGACGATCTTGCCGAAGATAACGCCGATCCCCACGCTGCTAACCAGCCCAGCGGTCCGAACCAGACCGACCGTGGTTTCTCCATTCCCTAGTTCGCGGAGGTAGGGCACTAAGAGGATCACGGCGATCGTCATCGCCGTTGATGCGACGAACGCGGTGATCCCTGCCATCGCCATACTCGGGCTGCGAGCCATTGAAGGGATCGGGGCCAGAGCCTGCTTGAACCCTCGGAGCGCGTCCTTGCGGGGAAGTAGCGGTAGCACCAATGACCCAACCAGGCCGACCCCACCCAAACCAACGATGACTGCCCACGCGGAACCGTAACCCATGGTTTCAGCGATGAACCCTGCGCTGGCAGCTCCCACCATATCGCCGGAGGTTCTCGAACTGCTCATGCGCCCCAGCAACGTCCCCGCTTTCGCCGGGTTGATCCTGCTGCAGTAGGACTGCGTCGCGGTCCAATAGGTAGCTCTTGAGATACCCAAGAACGTCTGGCCCAAGATCAGCGTCCAAAAGGTGTCTGACGCGCCGATGATCCCGGCCCCGACGACCATCGTGCCGAAGCTGAACAACAGCACCCAGCGCTCGCCGAACCTGTCGGATATCGCACCCGCGAAGAGGCGTAACAGCAAGCCGAATACGGCCTGGGACGCGATGATTACTCCCAGTTCAGCAAGGTCGAATCCCAAGTGCAACGCGTACAGCGGCACCAGGATCAACGTCGAACCCAGCCCGATGTGGTACGTGAACCCCGCCAGATAGATCAACACCGTCGCCCGAAGTTCGGCGCGCGGGCTCAGCGGTTCATGTGGTGGTGATTGCATGGCGTCAGTCTAGCGTACTGGCTGGCCCGCACCACACTGGCATCTGCCACTTACCCCGTAACCCCCGGCCGCACTATAGTGGTTCCATGGCGATTATCGACCACCAAACACCCCCCACGACTTGCTATACGCCGAACCCACCCTCCTCCCCGGAGCGCCGAGCGACCTTTAGTCCGAGCGGCAAAGCCAAGAGACCAGAAAATCTAGGGGCGAGCCCCGACTTGCTACACGATGCGGAATTTGTCGTCGTTCATCCAGCGGGAGAGGGTGGCCGCCCGATGTCCGCAGCTTCGGCCCTCGCTGAGCATGTGTTGTGGGCAGCGATGTGTGGAAGAGCGACCTGCTGGCGATGGCTCAGTGGCGTTTCGTCTTGATGTGTCTCATTTTGTCTCATTTCTTATCATTTGCTCCTGAGCACGGCGTGGGTTCACGAGGCCTGGCTGCGCTGTGCGCAGGGGCTTGGTGGCGTGCTTGGAATCAGGGTAGGCGAAATGGTGACGATGTCGATACGGGCTAGTGTCAGTGTTGTGGCGTAAAAGAAAGAGGGCCGGGTGCCAAGGGGGGAGTGGCTGGTGCCACGCGTGGAGGGGGTGTTCCGAAAACGGACGGATCTTGAGCGGTCATTCGGCGACTCCCAATGAATCCGGAGCGATCAAGCATCACACAAGATTGAAGAATCACAGCGGAAGACGAAAAAGGACTATCCCGTCTTCACGCCATGCACTACTCTCCCGCCGGACGTTCAGCTCTTTTACGTTGCCGAACGCAAAGGACTTGCCAGTGCATAGTTAGATCCAAGAGCCTGTCTCAGAAGAATACAGAGGTGAGTCGAACATGTAGCGTCAAGCTGGATCAGCGTGGTGGTGGCGCAAATCCAGGGCTAAGGCTGGTGCTGCTCAGCCTTGAGCAGCGAACGGTGCGGTGCTGAGCCCGGCTGACCAGAACCGCCAGAGAGTCCTGAGGTTGAATGCCGCTGCCAGCAGGGCGAACTCTGCCCGCACGTTGGCCAAACCCCGCAGCAGGAATCGCCGGCCGCCCATCTGCTCTTTGAGGATGCCGCACACCGGCTCGATCAGGGTCTTGCGACGGGCATAGAGGGCTAGGGCCTCATCGGTCTCCATCCACGCCCGGTGCCGTCGCAACACCAGATCGGCGGACCCGATCCACAAGGCGCGGCCTGTGTGCTTGTCCTTCGTGCACACCCCGAACGCCGGGCACGCCCGACAATCCATTCGTGATGCACGATAGAGGCGAATAGCCGCCCCGCCTTTGGTCTTGACTATCGACCGGAACGGCAAGGCTTTCCCCTCCGGGCACTGGTAGCTGTCCGTGGTTTCGTCGTAGACGAACCGGTCCTTGAAATAAGGGCCTCGGACGGACTCGCCGTAGCGCTCCGACATGACCAGGATCTGACCGCGCTGGTCACCGGACTCTAGATTTGCTGCCGTGTGATAACCGCCATCGGCTAGGGTCGTCTCGGCGCGCCCACCGGTCATGGCCTCCGCCTCGCTCAGCATGGGTGCCAACTGGTGATAGTCCGTGGGAGCGGTCACCACATCGGTTGCCGTGATCAGCAGCCCCGGTCGTGTTGCCGCCGCCGCTTTCACCGGCGAGGCCATCGCCTGGGCGTTATAGCCGGGGATGATTCCCTGTCGTCCTTCATGAAGCGGGCGTCCCCGTCCGTGAGATTGACCTTCGTTGGTTGTTCCTGGCTCGCCAACCGCTCTTGCGCCGCCCGGACCCGCTCCCGCAGGGAGTGCGCGCGACGCAGATCTGGAGGCATCGGCGATGGCTGCTCGTCATCACTTCCCTCGTTCTGCGCTTCGAGGGCTGCGATGGCCAACTCCGTACGCTCCATCAACCGGGCCAGCCCTGCAGCGTCGTAGGTCCGATCTGCAGAAGCGTTCGCGCCACCTTCGTCCCGTCGACCGCCTGCAACGCCAGGTCCACATAGCCGATGTCCACGGCGACGGTGACGGTCTCCTTCAGCAATCGGCGCATGGCTGCGCGATGGGACCGGTAGAACCGCCATAGGGTGTTGTGGTCGGGGCGCTGACAGCCGGTGAGCCAAAGGAGGGGGATCTGATCGCGACAGGCCGCTTCGAGCTTCCGGGAGGAACGAACGCCTGTCATGAAGCCGTACAGCCAGACGGCTAGAAGCCCGCAAGGGTGATAGGCGGGCGCGCCCAGCGCCTCGCCCTCGCGGTTGATCTCCAGCTCGGCCAGCGTGGCAGGGCTCAGCCCGTCGACGAAGGCTGCGACGAATCGCGCGGGGTGCTCTTCCGGCAGCAGATCATCGAGGGACGGAGGCAGGAGCCAGGCTTGTTCGCGAGTGAGTGGTCGAAGTGGCATCAATGGCACCCCCAACTGAACGTGCCACCATTATCTCGACTCCTTCACCCAACTGCATCGACTTTTGAGACAGGCTCCCAAGACCCACAATCGCCGTCGAGTCGGAGTCGTCGCGATGGGCGGGCATAGGAAATCGCGGGCATCTGCGGGGACTGTTCTTCGTCGCTGCAGTTTCTGGAGTTCTCGCCTTGCAGTAGCCGGGTCGACTCTGGCTCAGCACGCCGTTGGTCGATAGACAACGATTTGATCCGTCCGCGCGAACTCCACGAGGTCAGCCCCTCCAATGGTCGGTCGGGCAGGGAGCCCCGAAGGATATCGCGCGGCCTCTGACTAAACGCCAACCGACGTTACCGTGACCACAATCGCAGAGCGCGCTGCGGCGCTCCCAAGGATGGACCCAGTGATGAACTCGAACTCACCCACGAAGGGAATCGGCGTCTTTTTGGCGTTGACGGCCCTGCTGAGCCTGCCCTTCTGGATCATCGCTTCGGTGACCGGCGAGTTCGCGCTCCCATTGCTCCTTGCGCCAATGGTCGCAGCGATGATCACCCGGTACATCTTCCAGCGGAACGTGCGCAACCTCGGCTGGGAGATGATGAAGAGCGACCTCCACCCTCGTTGGTGGGGCTGGAGCAATACCCGCTACCTAGCGCTGGGTTGGGCGCTCCCTCCACTAATTGCGATCATCGTGTACGGCGTCACGTGGATCGCCGTCGCCGATTCGTTCTCCAACGAGGACAGCGCAGTCGACGTTCTCGTCTCGTTCCTTTCCGTCGGGACGGGGTTGGTTCTGTTCCTCAGCGTGATGGCGATCGGAGAGGAAGTAGGTTGGAGGGGGTTCTTATTTCCGGAATTGCTCAAGAAGACCAACTTCTTTAACGCCTCCGTTATCGGCGGTGTGGTTTGGGGCCTATGGCATTTCCCGCTCATCATATTCGCGCCTGAGGTCTTCGATTTCGGCGAGTTGCCCCTGATTTTCGCGCTCCCGATGTTTACGCTCATCTTTATCCCCGTGACGGCGGTCCTGGGTTGGCTTCAGATGAAGACAGGGAGCGTCTGGCCTGCCGTGATCGCCCACGGGAGCCACAACGCCCTCACATTGAGCTTCTTCAACGACCTCACGTCACAGGATGGCGCCGCGCCCTACATCGCAGGTGAGGTTGGTGTAGGCCTGCTGGTTGCGTGGGCGATCGTGGCATTCATCTTGTTGAGGCGCAGTCCCTTGGCGATCCAGATCTCGCCGCGAACGGAGCAGTCCTAATCCGGCAGCGTGGAAACGGGTCAGCGCTGCCGATTCGAGCTACGCCGAGGCCGTGTTCGCGGTGGCGAGTGGTCTGCACCACCTTCATAGATAGACTTAGGGGACGGTGAGAGATCCGTTCGACTCCGCTGCGCTGCGCTCAGGATGACGTTAACGGGAGCTTGAAACGAGGGTGGGTAAGAGGTCCTTCGGCTCCGCTGCGCTTTGCTCAGGGAAACAGGGGCAGCAAGGGGCCCTTCGAGTTCGCTCGCGCTCATGGCACATGGGAGCCGGGAGGCTTGCCGGAGGGACTTTTTACGTGAGCTTGCTGATGTCTTCGAGTTGGCGGTGGAGGCAGGCGGTGATGTCCTCGGCCTCGATGCTGGTGCGCATGGCTGTGGCGCGTTGTGCACGCTCGGTGGGGTCCATGGTGAGGGCTTGGTAGAGGGCGCGTGAGGTGCCTTCTACGTCGGCTGGCGCGACGGGGAGCGCGCCGATCTTGAGTTGCTCGTGGGCTCCTGCGGCTTCGGAGAGGATGAGTACCCCGTTCTTCTGGTTGACGACGGGGCCTTCTTTGGCGACGAGGTTCATGCCATCGATGACTGAGTTGACCAGCAAGACGTCATAGAGGCGCATGGCGGCGATGGCTTGGATGTAGTTGTTTTCGTAGTAGATCTGGATCGGCTGCCAGTCGGCGGTCCCGAACTTCTCGTTGACCCGCTTGACGGTGGTGTCAATCTCTTCGATGTACCGCTGGTACTGCCGGATGTGGGTTCGGGATGGGACGAGGAAGGCGAGGAATCGGACCTTGCCACGGAGCTCGGGGTGGCGGTCCAACATGATTTCGTAGGACGAGAATCCGCGGACGATGTTCTTGCTTGGCTCGGCGCGGTCGACCCGGATGATGGTCTGCTCGCCGAGGGCGCCTGCTAGTTTGGCTTCGTGTTCGAGCGCGCGAGGCGACGTGGCGATCTGTTGGACCTCGTCAACATCGATGGATATCGGGTACGAACGCACGAGGGTCTGGCGTCCGTTGTAACGAATGATCTGGGCTGCGTAGTCGATCTCGGCGCCATCGAGGAATGAATCGCAAGATTCTAGGAAGGCCCGGACGTCGCGCTGGGCTTGGAAGCCGACGATGTCGGCGCAGCAGAGCGAGTCACAGATGGTCGTGCGGATCATGGAGGGGAGCAGTTCCCAGTAGCTGGAAGCTGGCCAAGGGATGTGGACGAATTGGTGGATGCGGGCGTTGGGTAGCTTAGCGCGCACCATCTGGGGTACGAGGTATAGCTGGTAGTCGTGCACCATGACCAAGGGCGGGAGGGTGGAGCGACCGGCTTCTTCGACGATGGCGTCTGCGAATTCCTGGTTCACGTGGACGTAGCCGTTCTCCCAGGCGTCGTAAACGACGGCGTCGACGCGGGGGGTGTAGGGCGAACTCCACATGTAGTGTTGGAGGAACCACAGGAGTGGGTTGCAGATGATGTTGTAGTACTTGTGGTAGGTGCGGCGCGGAGTGGTGACGAAGCGCACCGAGACTTGTTGACCAGGCAGCGGCGAGGGCATGGCCAGTCCGTTGTGCTCTGCGGCAGCTCGGCGGTCACCTTCGCTCATGGCGCTGGCGATCCAGGTGAAGTCGACGTAGTTGGTGAGGCCGCTGAGCGCGGTGACGACGCCACCGCTGCCGCGACGAGGCTGGAGTTCGCCGTCGGGTTGGACGTGGAATTCCATGGGGCCACGGTTGGAGGCGAGGATGAGCCTCTGCCTACCCAGCAGCTCGTCGACGAGCGCCCAGAGAGCGGCCCGGTGATCCTTGCCGGTGGCGTCTGATCCGGAGGTATCTGGCATGCTGAACCTGCTTTCCCGCGTGTGACGGCGGTACGGTGGCCGTCAATGCATGGCTGACGTTGACTGAGGAGGTCAGCTATTTCGGTCACTCGCGCCATGTGAGTGACCGGTACGCGGTCGGAACGGCGCCAACGTACCACACGGTCAGGAGAGCGTCAAACCTTGTTTAGCAGGCCACAGCCTGCTGGAAAGCCAGAAAGTAGTGGTCGATGGTGGGCTTGGTTCACGTTGACACGCGCGCGCGAGGGTTCGTAGACTTTTCTAGGCCGTGATGCGGCCCATGTGGCTCCTGTGGGGACGTCATCAGTTCGATATCCACTCCTGAAAGTTCCATAGAGGCAGCCCTTGACGATGAATCGGCCTACGAGCGGCGACGATATCCGTGCGGCGTACCTGCGTTTCTTTGAAGAGCGCGGGCACCTCATCATGCCTAGCGCTTCACTCATCCCTGCGGGCGACCGGACGCTGTTGCTGACATCCGCAGGGATGGTTCCGTTCAAGCCTTATTACGCTGGTGATGAAACCCCACCGAACCCCAGGCTGACGTCGGTTCAAAAGTGCTTCCGTACGACGGATATCGATGTGGTTGGAGACCGGACTCACCACACGATGTTCGAGATGATGGGCAACTTCAGCATCGGCAATTACTTCAAGCGTGAGGCCATCGGCTGGGCGTGGGAGTTTTGCACGACGGTGCTCGAGCTTCCCGAGGATCGGTTGTGGGTGACGGTGTACGACACGGACGATGAGGCAGAGGCGATATGGCGCGACGAAGTTGGAGTTGCGCCTCAACGCATAGTGCGCTGCGGTGACGCGGACAATTTCTGGGGCCCCGCTGGGGACGAGGGCGCATGCGGCCCGGCCAGCGAGATCCACTACGACACTGACCCTGCACAGGGGTTCGAGGCGAGTCCTTGTAGCGACGATGTCGGCAGGTTCGTTGAGATCTGGAACCTGGTGTTCCCGCAGTTCAACCAAGATAAGGATGGCAACCGTACGTTGCTGCCCGCGCCGTCGATCGACACGGGCATGGGGCTCGAACGGATCACCGCCATCATGCAGGGTGTGCCGTCGGCCTACGAGACTGACCTGCTGGCGCCCATCGTTGCGAAGGTAGTGGAGTTGAGTGGGGTCAAATACGGCGCTGCTGAGGACACGGATTTCGCTATCAGGGTCGTTGTCGAGCACGCGCGTAGCGCGAGTTTCCTGATCGCGGATGGTGTGGTGCCTGCCAACGAGGGCAGGGGATACGTGTTGCGTCGCGTGATACGACGAGGTATCCGGTTCGCCCGCAAGCTGGGGTTGCAGTCGCCATACCTGGCTCAGGTGGCGGACACGGTGCTGGAGCGCATGGGTAAGGACTACCCCGAACTTCTGGTGAATCAGCGCTTCATTATCCGGACGTTGGAGTCAGAAGAGGAACGTTTCGACGAGGCGATCGCACTGGGTATGCCGCTGCTGGAGGCGATGCTTGCCAAGGGCGCTGGCATCGATGGCGCAAGCGCGTTCTTGCTGTACGACACCTACGGTTTCCCGCTGGAGCTGACTCAAGAGGTCGCTCGGGAGAAGGGTATGGAGGTCGACGCCGAGGGCTTCGGGCGCGAGATGGAGGCGCAACGCCAGCGCGGCCGCGAAGCGGCGCGATTCGGTGGCGACCGCGATGAGATCCGGCTGTACGAAGGGCTTGGCGTTGAGGCAACGGCGTTCTTGGGTTACCAGGAGATGGCCGCCGACACGGTGGTGCTCGCCATAATCAAGGACGGTGAGTCGGTGGAGGAGGCGTTCCGGGGCGATGACGTGGAGATCATCCTGCGGGAATCGCCGTTCTACCCAGCGGGCGGCGGTCAGGTTGGCGATACGGGGACGATGGCGGCATTCGATGGGCAGGCGACGGTGCACGATACGCGCAAGCCCGTGGGCGACATCATCGTTCACTACGCGAAGGTCAGCGCAGGTCAGATATCGATTCGCGACGCGGTGCGCGTGGCTGTTCACGTGGACCGTCGGCTCGACATCATGCGCAATCACACGGCTACACACCTGCTGCATGCTGCGTTGCGCCATGTCTTGGGCTCCCACGTTCGACAGGCCGGATCGTTGGTGGCGCCTGATCGCTTGAGGTTCGACTTCACGCACGTTGAGGCGGTGAGCCAAGAGGAGCTGGATCGTATCGAGACGATCGTGAACGATTCGGTACGCGGCGATTTGGCGCTGGTGAAGTTGCAGGAGTCGTACCGTGAGGCGACGGGCCGCGGGGCGTTGGCATTCTTCGACGAACGCTATGGCGAGTCGGTTCGGACGGTGCAGATCGGTGAAGCCCACGCGGTTAGCTTCGAGCTCTGCGGCGGGACGCACTTGGATCGCACCGGCCAGATCGGTACGTTCCGTTTGATCAGCGAGAACAGCGTGGGGACCGGCGTGCGCCGGATCGAGGCGGTGACCGGTCGAGGCGGTGAAGCATGGGTGAGCGAGCGCTTGCACCTGCTGGATCAGGTTTCGGCCAAGCTACACGCCGCACCGAGCGAGGCGCCACAGCGGATCGACGCACTGCTATCTCAGGTTGAGGAGGCACGGCGGGCGGTGACTGCCGCTCAGCGTGAATCGTCGAAATCTGAGGCCGAGGATCTGCTGGCTAAGGCGCAGGAGGTCAACGGCGTGACCGTGCTCGCGACTGAGGCGAGTGCACCGGACATGGACGCTTTGCGCGAGTTGGGCGATCACTTGCGGGACAAGTTGGGCTCGGGAATCGTGGTGCTTGGCGGAGTGTTCAATGATCGGCCAACGGTGTTTGCGATGGTCACGCAGGATCTGGTTGATAAGGGTTTTTCGGCTGGCGATATCGTCAAGGTCGCTGCGGGCGCGATGGGCGGTGGCGGTGGCGGACGTCCGCAGTCGGCGCAGGCAGGTGGACGTGAGGCGTCGCAGCTTCCGGCCGCTATCCTCGCGGCTGTTGAGGCCGTTCGGGCGAAGGCGCAATAGGGTTGCGCGCTCTAGGGTTGGACGTAGGCGAGGTTCGCATCGGTGTGTCGACGGGCGACACCGAGTCGCATATCGCGGTGACGGTTGGGACGATCGATCGGACGGAGCTTGAGGCCGATCTGACGCGCATCGCTGAACTGGCCGCCGAGCGCGAGGCCGAGGTGATCGTGGTGGGCATGCCGTTGTCCATGAACGGTCGCGTAGGGCCGCAAGCTGAGGTGACGCTAGCGTTCATCGATGTGCTGGCGGAACGCACGCAGTTGACGATAGACACGATCGATGAGCGGTTGACGTCGGTGGAGGCTGAGCGGCGGATACGCCAGAGCGCCGCGCCGGGTCGCGGCAAGCGCGGTCGGCCCGCGAAGGGCTCGATCGACGCGGGAGCGGCTGTGTTGATCCTTCAAGCGTGGCTGGATCGGCGCTAGCCCGATGCTCTGGGTGTGCGCGTGTCTGCGTCTTGGAGTGGTTTCCTCGCAGAGGGTAACGGGTTAATATTCAACTATGGACATCTCGACTAGGTGGTATGGCGCTGCTGGCGCAACTGTTATCGCGGCGGGTATCACGGCGCGGTACGTCTCTAAGTGGCGCCGACGTCGGTACTTGCGTGGGGCTGGCCCGCGAGACCGTGGGCCGACGGGTAGCCGCTATTACGTAGGATTGGATCTGACCGACCCGTTCGCGGGGCGGACGCGGCCCTGCGATGTGGCTGTGCTTGGGCCCGACCTTGATTGCACGTTCGAAAAGTGGGACTACAAGCCGGATGGTTCTGGCATCGTTCCCGGTCGTGCGCTGGGACGCTCGTTCATCATGGCGGTGGATGGCCCGCAGGGGCTTGCTGGCGCGCCAGGGGCGACGGTGCGGGAGTCGGAGCGCTTGGTGAATGCACCGGGCCGCACGCCCTATGACCTGCCCGAGCCGGGCAAGCCGTACTCAGGATTCATCAAGGGCAGTGTTCTGCTGTTCTACCGCCTCGTGACGAGCGGGAGTCGCTTCCGGCTGCTGGGCCTGGACGACGTGCCGCCGAGCGACGCGAATCTCATTGAGGTGTATCCGGGCGGGGCGTGGAAGATAGTTTCAGATCAGCCGTTGCCTCCCAAGCGCACGGTTGATGGCCGGTCTGCGCGCGTCGAGGTGCTGTCGTCGTTGGGGATCACGTTCCCGTCGAGTGACTTGCCGACAGACGATCAGTTGGACGCTGCCCTGGCGGCGTGGACGGCGTTCAGGTTCGCTCAAGGTATGGCCAAGATCGAGGGCTTCAGCCCAGAGATCGATCATGCGGCAGGTGCGGTGCGCGAGGGCTTCGTGGTGCACCCGCTGCCACCTGACGCGGAGCTTGAAGAGCCGTACGTGGCGTCGGTCTAATCGCGAGTTCGATACACTTGCGTGCTATGAGACTCATCATGCTACGCAGATCCGCAATCGTCGTTCTTTTCACTCTGGTCACGCTGGCCGTCGCCGCATGTGGCGCTGGGGCTACCGCGACGCCCGCTCTACCAGAACTACCATCGCTGACGTTGGAGGAGTTGTTCGCTCGTACGCAAGCTGCGATGGAGGGGATGAACGACTATCGTGCTTCGGGGTCGGTTGAGGGCTTGAGCGACGAAGGCCCGCAGAGTGGCACGACGACGCGTGAGTTCGCGGCGTCGGGCGGTTTTCGTTACATCATGGCAGCCACTGGTGACGACCCTGGGTACAACGAGTTGATTTGCATTGACGGCAAGGCGGCGAGCCGAGAGGGTATCGACGAGCCATGGAGGGACCAGCGACGTACAGGCGGAGGTGTGGGCTGCCCGACGAGAGACGGAGGTCTACGGCCGCCGTACAGTGGCGACGCCGATAAGGCTACGTTGATTGGGGTGACCTCGCTGAACGGGTTGCCGGTTTACCACGTCCAATTTGTTTCGGTTAACGCACCACAGAAAACCCCTGGCCCTGGTAAGACGGCAACTGGCGAAATGACCTTTACGCTGGATTGGTACGTCGATGGAGACTCGTTTTTGGTAATTCACAGCGGTGAACACCAGACGATTCCAATCGTGGAGAACCAAGGTGTAGATGGGGCGCCGAACCTGGTGACGACGCTGGAGCAGTACGTCACGATGACGTTCGACTACGAGTACGACGTGGGTGTGGTCATCGAATGGCCGGAGGTGCTCGGCGAGTAGCGCTGCCCCTGATAGAATGGCGGCTCTGGCGCAGGGACGCCTTGCTAAACGATTCGAGGGACAGAGATGCTGCGTTTTCTTACTGCCGGTGAGTCTCACGGGCCAGGGTTGGTTGCTCTGCTGGAGGGCCTACCTGCGGGCGTGCCTATCACTGAAGCGGTCATCCGCGAGGACTTGGCTCGACGCCAAGCGGGGTACGGTCGTGGCGGTCGCATGAAGATCGAGACGGATTACGCCGTTCTGCAGACCGGTGTGCGTCACGGTCACACGATGGCAGGCGCGCCGATAGCGATGCTCATCGAGAACCGCGATCACACCACGGGAAACGGGCCCGACGGCAAGCCGTGGACCCATACGATGAACAACGAGCCGGTGGAGGACGAGGTGACGCCGATCCATCGGCTGCGCCCAGGCCACGCCGATACGGCTGGTATCAACAAGTACAACACCGAAGACGCGCGTGACATCCTGGAGCGTTCGTCGGCCCGCGAGAGCACTTCTCGCGTGGCGGCTGGGGCGATCTGTCGAGCGTTCCTTCGAGAGTTCGGGGTTGAGGTTCACAGCCACGTTCTGAACATCGGTGGCGTGCAGGCTGCGCGACCGGAGGTCATCGACTGGGCTGCGACGGAGCTAAGCGAGGTGCGGTGCTCTGATCCAATCGCGACTGAGGCAATGAAGCAGGCTATCGACGATGCGCGCGAGGCTGGTGACAGCTTGGGCGGGGTCGTTGAGATCGTTGCAACGGGGTTGCCCATCGGTCTGGGCACGCACGTGCAGTGGGACCTAAAACTGAGCACCAAGTTGATGGCGTCGGTGGGTAGCGTGAACGCGGTCAAGGGCGTGGAGTTCGGCGAGGGTTTCGAGCTCGCTGATCTGCGTGGATCGCTGGTGCACGATGTGATCAAGCCATTGGATGAGTGGGAGAAGAACCCTGACGGTTCGTGGGTGCAGCCTTGGCCGCGCCGCTCCAACAAGGCCGGTGGTCTGGAAGGCGGCATGACGAATGGTGAGCCGCTAATCATCAGAGCGGTGGTAAAGCCCATCGCAACAATCATCAATCCGTTGCCGTCGGTGGATCTGACCACGGGCGATCTTGAGCAGGCGCACTACGAGCGAAGCGATATCACGTTCGTGCCCACGTGCGGCGTGATAGGTGAGGCGATGGTGATGATCACGTTGGCCGATGCGTTCTTGGAAAAGTTCGGGGGCGATCACATCGACGAGACGAAGCGCAACTACAAGGCGTACATGGCTACGCTGGGCCCGAAGCACACATCAGTTAAGGCGTAATCGAATGGCAACTTCAGACCAGGGACAAACGCAGGAGCTTGGCGCGGATGACGTTCTCGCGGCAGTTGCTGCCAGCCAGCAGGCGCTGGGCACCGCGCTCGATCGTGACTGGGAAGTGTTGGCAGGGACGCTGGAGTGGACGTGCCGCCGGACGCTGGATCATCTGATCGATGGCGCGGTCTTTTACTCGTGCCAGGTCGCGAACGAAGCGACCAAGAGGCTCCCGCCGATCCGCATGGGTAACCCCGACGCGTCGGTAGAAGACTTGCTAACCACGATAGGCAGCGTCGCTCACATCCTGGCTTCGACGTTGCGATCAGCGTCGCCTGAAGGGCGTGCTTTTCACCCGGCTGGCATGGCCGATCGCACGGGTTTCGCCGCGATGTCGTGCGTTGAATTGCTCGTGCACACGTTCGACATCGCCTCTGGCCTGGGTATCGAATTTGCTGCGCCGCAGGAGCTTTGCGAGCGCGTGATACGTCGGCTGTCCCCGTGGATCACGGAACTTGGGCCTGACGCCTTCGCAACCCTGCTGTGGTCGACGGGCCGGGTGGCGATAGAAGGCCAGGATGACGTGGCGTCTGATTGGTACTGGCAGTGCGCGCCGCTGTCCGAGTGGGACGGCACCGTCAGGAAGCGGCCAGCTGCTCCCGGCGCTCCGGCGGCTGCTCCGGCACGATAGATAGATGACCACTGGCTCTCGTATATTCCTGGTTGGTTTCTCAGGCACCGGCAAGAGTGCGGTGGGGCGACGTGTTGCGCGTCTGCTTGGCTGGGATTTCGTGGACCAGGATGAGTACATCGTTGAGCGCTCCGGCATGGCCGTTGAGCAGATCTTCGCTGGTGAAGGTGAGGACGGTTTCAGGCGTCGGGAGCGTGAGGCCATCACTGAGCTTGCGGCCCGTGACAAGGTTGTTGTTTCTGGTGGCGGCGGTGTGATGCTCCAGGAGGCTTGCCGCTCCACGATGCTCGATGCAGGGCTCGTCGTAGCCTTGGAGGCGCGACCGGAGACTATCTTCGCGCGACTTACAGCTGCGGTTGGTGAGCCGGGTGCCGAGGGCATGGTTCGCCCGATGTTGGACGCGGACGGCGACCCGATGGAGCGAATCGAATCGCTGAAGCGCGAGCGTCAGTGGGCGTATGCGCTGGCGGAGTGGACGGTCTCCACCGATGGGTTGTCCGTGGAGCAAGCGGCGCATGAGGTTGTGCGGGCTTGGCGACGCGTTGGGCGGGCCTCGACGTTGCAGGGCGATCCGCTGCTTGCGGCAACGGTGACGGTGGAGACGGGCATCTACCCCGTGCTGGTTGGCTGGGACATCCTCGAATCGCAATTGGGGCCGCGCCTCCGGGACGCGGGCGTTACCGGACGGGCGTTCATCATCTGCGATAGCAATGTGGTGCACCCCTACGGACGCGCTGCGCAGCGGTCCATACACAAGGCTGGACTTGAGGTGGGGCTGTTCATCATTCCTGCTGGCGAGGCGAGCAAGACGCTGGAGACGGCGGGTGTCATCTACCAATGGCTGGCGGAGCAACGCGTTGAGCGTCGCGACGCGATAGTTGCGGTAGGCGGCGGTGTCGTGGGTGATCTGGCGGGGTTCATTGCGGCGACATACTTGCGGGGCATCAAGCTCGTGCAGGTGCCCACATCGCTCACAGCGATGGTTGATTCGAGCATCGGTGGCAAGACCGCTGTGGATCTGCCTGCTGCGAAGAATCTAGTGGGCGCTTTCTACCATCCAGAGTTCGTGCTCACCGACGCTTCCGCGCTGGCGACGCTGCCCGCGCGTGCGTTGCAAGAGGGATGGGCAGAGGCGCTCAAGCACGGGTTGGCATTGGATGCCGATCTGGTGGATATCTACGAATCAAAGGCCGATCAGTTGCTGGCGTTGGAGCCTGAGCTGACGGCTGAGGTGGTCGCGCGCAATGCCGCTGTGAAGGCACGAATCGTCACTGAGGACGAGCGCGAGACGAGCGGCCTGCGCATGTTGCTGAACTACGGCCACACGATGGGGCATGGGGTGGAAGCTGCGGCGGGCTATGACACCTATCTGCACGGCGAGGCTGTTGCTGTGGGGATGACCGGCGCGGCGCGACTGGGCATGGCTTTCGGCGTGACGCCGGCTGAGTTGGTGGAGCGTCAGGCGCTGTTGCTAAGGCGCTTCGGCTTGCCAGAGAGCTACACGGGCGTTGAGCCTGAGGCGATCTTGGAGGCGATGAGTCGCGACAAGAAGGTTTCGGCTGGCCAGGTGTCGTGGATATTCCTGGAATCTATCGGCCGCGCTGGCGTGCATCGTGGCGTGCCACAGGATCTGATCGCACAGACCGTTCGCACGTTGCGCGACTAGGCGAGCTCGATCCTCGCACGACCACGTGCGGCGTCGGATGGTCGCTGGCTGCGGACGCGATTTGGCCCTGCGCGCCGGTGTTGGTTGGTTGCTATACACGGGGCGAGTTGCGCGACTAGGCGAGCTAGGTCCTCGCACGACCACGTGCGGCGTCGGACGGTCGCTGGCTGCGGACGCGATTTGGCCCTGCGCGCTGGTGTTGGTTGGTTGAGATACACGGGGTAGGTTGCGCGACTAGTCGGCCTTAGCCTGGGCTTGCGCTTTGCGGGCCCGTCGCTCCACCTCTTCAGGTGGATGCACATTCCTGAACGTGAAGTACATGCCCGCGAGGTAGATGGATTTCAGCAGTCCTGCCGCGATAAACGGCGCCATCATCGAGACGCTTTGGAAGAGCACGGTGGTGAGCCACGGGGTGGCGGTGCCAACGGTGGCTTGTGCCATGTTGTTGATGCTGGCCATGGCGGTTCTCTCTTCCCGATTGACGATGGCCATGGTGTAGGAGTTCTTGGGTGGGCCGTCCATCTGGGAGAAGAATCCTCGTACGAGCCATAGCAGGATCGCGAGCCATGCCCAGGGTGCGAAGGGCACGGCGATGGTGGCATATAGTAGAGTCCCAGGACGTGGTGTAAGAGACAGCAGGGCCTGGCAAGACAGAGGCCACCGCGTCACCC
>JAQCEV010000067.1 GCA_027618515.1 Chloroflexota bacterium
ACATCATGCCCGACCGGAGCAGGGAATCCACTTATCCCCACTGTTCAGTTTTCCGGAGCCACCTCTGTAGCCGCACCTTGGCGATCGGTCACGTTCGCGTAGTGCGTTTGCTCGGTCTCGAACGTGATCAGCGGGTTGTTGTTGGGGTCGCGGATGACCTCCATGGGGTCACCGCCATCCTCGACGATCCTGATGTTCCGCTCCAACTGCTGACGGTACAAGATGATGCCCACGTCGGAACGCCCCAAGTTCTCGGTGCTGCGGTCGGCGATATCACCCTGGGTGACCCACGCAGCGGGGTCTTGTGTCCCGTTGGCGGTGAGCTGATCCCAGAGCGGCTGGTCGTTCTCGTCGAGGATCGGCACGGGTACCGTGAAGTAAGGTACGTCCTCGTTCTTCTGCACGGGGTCGCCGGGTTGCGCCGGGTGGGACATCAGGTACCAGTGATTGGTGGTGTAGTCGTCCACGGGCGTTCGGATCTGGAACGATGGCCCCATGGAGAATATCTGGGCGGAATCGAGGTCCGATGAGCCTTGGCGGAGCATGTTGGGGAATACGGTTGGGTGCCCGTGCTTCCACTCAGAGTCCTCCTCGGAACCGCCCTCCCAGTAGCGACGTTTGATGATGCCGTGCTCGAATTCGTCAAACCCGATCTTGGCGTGCTTGCGACGAACTTGGTAGTCGCGCTCCAGCGTTCCGAGCTCGTCGCGGATGAAGTTGGCCCACTCGACATGCAGCCACTCTAGGTGGACGGGGTCCAGCGAGTTCTCCTGGCACTGGAGCCAGTTGCATTTCAGCACGCCTAGCCCAACCTCACGCACCGCACCCTCGAGAGAGAAAACGTCGTAGTTGGGAATCAGGGGCGCTGGCTGGGGGCCAAGGTAGGCGAACACGAGGCCAGCCTTGAGCTGAACCGGGTACGCCTTCATCTGGATATTGTCCTTGAAACGGGCCTCGGGGTCTTCGGTTTCCTCGTACGGCTGTTCGGTGCATTGGCCGGTCTCATCAAAGAGCCAGCCGTGGTACGGGCAACGCAGGCCGTTCTCTTCAGGGATACCGTAGATCATGTTCATGCGTCGGTGCGCGCAGTGGGGCTCCATCAGACCGAACGTGTTGGATCGATCCTTGTACAGGATCAGATCCTCACCGAGGATGCGGACTTTCATCGTCCACTTGTCGTTCATCTGTGAAACGGCGGCGACGGGATGCCAGTAGCGGCGCATGAGCTCCCCGGTTGGGGTGCCCGGCCCTACTCTCGTGTAGCGATCGTTCATTTCCTGGGTCAGCATCGATGGCCTCCTCTACTGGTGCCTCACGCCATGGCTGCGGCGCGACATTGAGGAAACATTACCGACCAAGAATGAACTCCACGTGAAAGCGTGAGCGAATCCACGTGAACGTTCTGTGAATGGACGCCAGAGGCGGCCAGATCACTCGCGGGCTAAAACCCGGAAGACACCGGGCGCCTGCTCTTTGGTACGTAGCGTCCGATCCCCCAAAAGGAGCAACCTGTTAGGGGGGACATCATGAAAAGAATCCTAGTAGTGGACAGCGACGCCGAGATGGTGGAGTTCAATGTTGCAGCTCTTGAAGAAGAGCCCGGCTTCATGTTCGGGAAGGCGTATGGCGGCAAGCAGGCCGTCGACATCGCGACTGTGTGGCCTCCGCATGTGGTGTTGCTAGATATCACGCTGCCTCGGCGCGACGGACTTTCAGTCCTACGCCTGCTGAAACGAGACCGCCGCACGGCACATGCCAAGGTGATCATCATCACCGGTGAGGGTGGAGCCGCCGCGGAGGCCAACGCTATGAAGCTTGGCGCCGACGGTTTCATGGAGAAGCCAGTGAGTGCAGAGGATCTCCGACAGAAGGTCGCTGAAGTGCTCAATATCGAGCTCGCGGCGGCCGCTTAGCGGTCGATTCCACTGGACGGTATCCTGCCAGCTATAGGTCAGCAGACCGGGGCCTGAGCGAGTCTGGATGCTCGTCGGCCCAACGCCAGTAATGCTCCCACGCTTCGCTAACCTCACCTCGCGCACGCTTGTCGAGCGCGGGGCGCAATGTGGCGTTCGTCAGCACGCCCGGCTTGCCTATCAGTTGCGCGCGCCACGTCATCTCCGCTTGGTACTCGATGGCGATGGCCTCCATCGTGACCGTGGGGACGTTGGGGCCCGCGAACACCATGCCGTGGTTCTGTAGATGGCATGCGACTGCGTCCTTCATCTTGGCTGCGACAGCTTTGCCCTGCTCCACCCGCCTGATCAATGCCTTGTCCTCGTCGAACACGGGGGCGGGCTCGGCGACCGGCGTGGCAAGTTCAGCGTCGATGACCGGCAGGATCGTTTGGCCTGCGATGGCCATCATGGAGGCCCACTTCTGGTGTGTGTGGAGCACGCTACCGAGATTCGGGTATGCCTTGTAAAGCTCAGCGTGGATCGGCCATTCGCTGACCTTGGTTTTGGTCTGCACGTTGCCACCAACGATGTTGCCTTCGAAGTCCATGATGATCAGGTCATCAGCGACCACGCGGTGCATCTGGACGTGGGGCCACGGCTTGATGAGGAACGTGTCCGTGCCCTCGATACGCGCGCTGGTGTGCCCTCGCGTGGTGCCGAGGCCGGTTCGGTACATCAGGCGATGCGATAGCGCCACGTCTTCTTTAAGTGCCGCGAAGTCTCTGCTGTCAGTCGTCATTCAATCGCTCCAATCGTCGGGCCAATCATTTGGCGTTTCCTAGGGTGAGATCCCGCGTACCCAAGAAGCGTCTTGGTTGTCGTCTAGCCACTCCTGGTTGCCCCACTCACCCCTGGCGACACCGTCGCGGATGTCGGGCTTCGGAGGCTCCCAACGCTTGGCGACTTCAGCCTCGACGTACTTCATCTCGATGGGCTCGGGGGTGCCTGCCAACATGGATAGCCACGTGATCTCCGCTTGCTCTTCGGCATCGGCGGCGGCAAGCACGGACTTGGAAACGGTGGTGCCCACGAACACCATGCCGTGGTTGCGAAGGTGGCAGGCGACGTTGTTGCCCAGCAATTCAGCGACGTGTTCCCCCTGCTCAGGGTTGTGCACCAAGCCTCCATCCTCGTCGTAGACAGGCCACGGCACGGCAGCGACTGAGGCGGTCGGCGGGTGGAGCAACGGCAGCACATCACGCCCAGCGATGCCCAGCACGGTGCACCACTTCTGGTGCGTGTGCGTCACCGAGGCGATCTCGGGGCGAGCCTTGTATATCTCCGTGTGCAGCGACCAGCCATTCACGCGGTCTGAGTACTCAGGGCTGTGCTCAACCACGTTGCCGTCAAAGTCGACGATCATCAGGTCTTGCGGCTGGATGCGCGAGAGGCTCACGGAGGGGCGAGCACGGATGATCATCAGGTCTTCGCCTGGGATGCGTGCGCTGACGTGGCCTTGGTATGAGCCGAGGCCATAGTGGTGCAATAGTCGATTCGCCAACGCGACCTGCTCGCGGAGGTCTTGGACCTGGGCGTCATCCATCTCTAAACTCCTGCTAACCAACTACTGTTTCGGCTACTGCTTAGACTTTTCGATGGCCCGCCAAACACGCTCGGGCGTCAGCGGCAGTTCACGTAGCCGCACACCGGTCGCGTTGAATATCGCGTTGGCAATAGCTGGGGCGACGCAGACGATGCCGCCCTCGCCGACGCCCTTCGAGCCGTAAGGCCCAGGGCCGTCGCCGAACTCGATGAGCACGGTCTCGAACTCACCGGGCAGGTCTTCGAACGTGGGCACTCGGTAATCGACCAGGTTGGGATTGAGGAACTGGCCGTCCTCGAACAGCATCTCTTCGAACATGGAATGGCCGATGGCCTGCATGGCAGCGCCTTCGTCCTGGCCCTCGACCTGCTTGGGGTTGATAGCTTTACCAGGGTCTGATGCCGATACGTAGCGAAGCAGCTTGACGGTACCGGTGTCCTCGTCGACCTCGACCTCAGCCGCACCGATACTGACTTCCCAGAACACGGGGTCTTGGGTGAGCCTGCCGCTGGCGTGGTTCTGCGTGACGTATCCACGGCCCATCAACTCACCGCCAGAGCCACCGAACATCTCGCGAACCAACGCGCCGAATGTCATCGATTCGCCCTTGAACGTCGCTTTGCCGTCGGCAGCCTCGATTTGATCAGCGAACGTCTCGAAGTGCTTCGCGGCGATCTCCAGCAACTGTTCACGAACGTCCACCGCAGCGTCATGGACGGCGAGGCCCATGAGCGTGGTGGAACGGCTGGACCCGGTGGAGCGGTCGTAGGGGACGGCGTCGGTGTCGGAGCCGATGACCTTGATGGATGCTAACGGGATCCTCAATTCCTCAGCGGCGATCTGCGCCATGACGGAACGGGAGCCCTGCCCTATCTCGGTCGTGCCGATGTAGACGGTCGATGAGCCGTCAGCGTGGAACCGCACCAGCGACGTCGATGTGGGGCTCGCGCCAGAGTTGGTCACGTTGCACGCGAAACCGATGCCACGCTTCACCGTGGGGCTGGGGTCTTCGCGGACATAGTTGTCCCACCCGAACTTGTCGAGCACCATCTGCAACTTCGGGGCGAGGTCGCCTTCAAGCGGACGTTTGCCGCGCCGAACCTCATCGCCCTTCTTGGCCAGGTTCTTCAGCCGCAGTTGGATCGGGTCGATCCCTAATGCCTCGGCGATGATGTCGGTCTGCGACTCGCACGCCCACGATGCTTGAGGGCCGCCGATGGATCGGAAAGACCCGGCGGGCGTACTGTTCGTGTAGATGCCGTAGGACTTCACGCGTACGTTGTCGAAGATGTACGGGCCGACGATACGGTCGGAGATGCGCTCGGTCACGCGGACACCGTTGTCCGTGTAGCCGCCAGTGTCCACGTATGACAGGCACTCGCGAGCGACGAACGTACCGTCGTTCATCACGCCAGTGCGGATCGTGGCGCGGGCCGCGTGGCGGCGGACGGTCTTCATGGACTCCTCGACGGACTGCGCGAGGCGTACCGGTCGTCCAGCCTCACGGCTCAGCGCGGCGACGAGGGGCTCGATCTTGGTGTAGGACTTGCTGCCGTATCCCCCTCCGACGTAGGGGACGACGACCTGCACTTGGTCGAGTTGCATGCCAAAGATGCGCGCGAGTTCGGCCCGCACCAAAAACGGATGCTGGGCGGACGTCCATGTGCGGATACGGTCATGCTCGTAGCTGACGACGCAGGTGTGCGGCTCCATGGCGTAGTGGTAGACCATGGGGAACAGGAACGTGTCCTCGAATATCCGGTCGCACCCGGCGAAAGCGGCATCTACATCACCCCATTCGTAGCCGTATTCGTGGCAGTAGTTGGAGTCGTGGATGGGCTCAGCGTCGGGCAGCAACGCCGATGTCAGGTCAGACGCCGCCGATAGCGCTTCGTATTCCACCTCGACCAACTCAGCGGCAGCCTCGGCGGTTGCCAGATCGACTGCCGCGACGGCCGCCACGGGCTCACCCTGGAAGCGCACTTTGTTCATCGCGACGATGGGGCGGTCCTTCTTGTCGGAGCCGTAGTGCGTCTCCATGTTGACCAACTCAGCGGCGGTCAGCACCGCGTATACGCCGGGCAGCGCCCGTGCTTTCGAGGCATCGATGCTTTTGATGAGGGCATGCGGCAGCGGGCTCGGCACCAGCTTGGCATACGCCATGCCCGGCACCACGACATCCACTGAGTACACCGCCCTACCCGATATTTTGTCGTACGAATCGATCCGCCTGACCGACTGTCCGACGGTGTTGAACTCTTGTTGTGTCATCCCTGCACTGCCTTTTGAGCGGCTTCTTGAATCGCCTCAACGATCTTCTTGTAGCCGGTGCAGCGGCATATGTTGCCGCGCATGTAGTCCTTGATCTCGTCCTCCGACGGATGGGGATTGCGATCCAGCAAGGACTTGGCCGCCAGCACCATACCCGGTGTGCAAAAGCCACACTGGATCGCGGCGTTGTCTATGAATGCATCGGTTAGACCAGCCATCCGATCGTCAGCAGCGACGCCCTCGATGGTCGTCACGCTCTTACCGCGTACCTCGAACGCTGGCACCGTGCACGCGCTGACAGGGAGACCATCCACCAGCACAGTGCACGCGCCGCAGACCTGCATGTCGCATGAACGCTTAGCGCCCTTGAGCAGCAGGCCATCGCGCAGCATGTCGACGAGCGCAGTCTCTGGCGTCACGTCTATCTCTACGTCGCCGCCGTTCACGTTGAAGGCGACCGTTATCTTTTGATTGATTTGAACCACGCTACTTCACCCCTCGTTCGACGGCTTCAGCGAGTGCACGCTGCACGAATACCTGCACTAGATGCCGCTTGTACTCCGCCGACCCATGCAGATCGTCGATAGCGTCGCAGCCCTCGGCCGCGATCCGGCCTGCCTCGATGGCGACGGCGGGGTCATCGACTGCCGCACCACGCAAGACCGCCTCCGCGTCACGCATGCGAGTCGGCTTCGGCGGCGCGCTACCGAGCGTCAGCCGAACGTCCAGGAACTTGCCATCCGTAACGCTCACAGCAGCACCAACGCCGAGCGTGGGCCGGTGGTGGTAGCCGAACTTGAGGTAGGCGCCGCGCATGCCGTTAGGTAATAGAGGTACACGCACTCGGGTGACCAATTCATCCCCAGCAAGTGATGTCTCGTAGGGCCCGACGACAAGCTGCTCTACGGACACGGAACGTGTCCCGCTGGGCGAGGCGATGTCGACTTCCGCTTCATACAGCAGGAGCAATGCGCCCGGATCAGAGTGGGGCTCGGCGAAGCAGAGGTTGCCGACGACGGTGCCGACGTTCCGCACGCGAACATTCGCGACTCGGTGCTCAACGCTGGCGATCAGCGGGGCGTGCGCGAGCACGTCGGCGGAGTGTTCGACCGTCGAATGGGTGGCTCGCGCGCCGATGGTCAACGTGCCGTTGGAGTACGACACGCCTTCCAACTCAGGAACGGTCTTCACGTTCACCAAGCCGTCGTACTGGAGCAAGCCAGTCTTCATGGCCAGCAGCAACTCAGTGCCACCCGCGTACAGCTTCCCATCGTCGCCCAACTCACTGAGCGTGGCGACCGTCTCATTGATCGTCGTCGGCTCATACAGCCGGAAAGGTCTCATGCAAATGTCCCTACTGGCCGCGCGGCCCATAGCGAGGATTGCGTGATGCTAACCTGGCGACTGCCTTCCGGCAATACGCTTACTGGAGTTACGAGATGACGACGAGTAACGCGCCTACATCAGCGTGGGTCCAGGCCAACGGCCTGAGCCTCCACTACCTGGACTGGGGCAACCCCACAGCGCCGCACGTTTTGTTGCTTCACGGCCTGCAAGATTGCGCTGCGCTCTGGGCCACATTCGCCTCCAGCATCAGCGACCGCTATCACGTCGTGGCGCTGGATCATCGGGGCCACGGAGATAGCCGGCGCGCGGAGGCCTACCCGATATCAGACTACGTGGACGAGGCCGCAGATGTGGTTCGCGCGCTCAATCTCACGGACGTGACGCTGATCGGGCACTCAGCAGGCAGCAAGAACGCGTGGATGTGCATCGCCAAGAATCCCGGCATCGCGAAGAAGCTCGTCATCACGGATATGGACCCGGATTCCCACAACCCCGGCTCAGTTGCGATGATCTCGCGCTACAAGGCTGAGGACGACGAGTATGACTCGCTGGACGAAGTGGTTGAGCGTCTGCGCGACCGGCAGCCGAATGCGTCCGACGCCGAGACACGCTACGACGCCGAGGTCATGACGATCGCAAGCGCCGACGGCAAGCTCACGTGGAAGCGGTCGAGGGATGTCGTCACGAAGTACGACCGCCCTGATGTGTGGGACACGTTGCCCAACGTCAAGGTACCTACGCTGATTGCGCGTGGCGCGGACAGCACGCTGCTGCGCCACGATGTTGCGATCCGTATGGAGCAGGACATCCCAGATTGCAGGCTCGTGGAGATCCCTGGCGGCGGGCACTGGATGCACCTTGAACAACCAGAGGCCTACTCCCGCACCGTCGCCGAGTTCCTCGCTACCTAGGCAGGCAGGCAGGGCACACCCTGCACCCACTTGCTGCCGCTTGGCGATGGCGAGCGCTCATGATTGTGCCCACCCTCCCTGCCCTCTTACGCTGCTTGCGCAGTGCCTCCGAGCCGGAAAGCTATCATTCGCGAACATTCCGGGAGCGGTTAAGCGACCTTTAGTCCCAGCGTAGAACCCATGGGTTCTACGGTTGACGCGCGAGAGGCTCGCCGATAGGCTCCAGGCGCACGACTTTCCGGCTAGGTGATTCCATGGAGTTCGGCCTCTACCTGCGTTCGTTCCTTACAGATCGCACACGCCCTTTACATGAGCAGATCGACGATGTCGTTGAGATATGCCACGTCGCCCGCGACGCTGGGTTCTCGACGGTGACGATGCCCCAGCATTGGGTGTCGCATCCGACGACGTGGCCGCAGCCTTTCTCGGTGCTGGCACGGCTCGCTCCGGAAACTGGCGACATGAAGTTGATGACCGGCATCGTCCTCCTGCCGCTCCACAATCCGCTCCAGATGGCTGAGGACGTGGCGACGCTGGATCAGATATCCAAGGGCCGCTTCGTGTTCGGCGTTGGCATCGGCTACCGCGAGAACGAGCTTGAGGCCGTCGGCGCTACCCGGAAAGACCGCGTTCCTCGCATGGTCGAATCCATCGAGATCATGAAGCAACTGTGGACGGGCGAGGAGATCGACTACGAGGGCAAGTACTGGCAGATCCGCGGCGCGAAGATGGGCTTCCCCTGCTACCAGGAACCCCACCCTCCTATCTGGATCGCATGTCAGTCAGATGGAGCAGTACGACGTTCCGCCCGTATCGCTGACGCCTGCTACCTGGCTCCCCAGGTTGGGTTCGACGATGTCTCCACGCTGATCGGTGCGTACAAGGACGAGCGCGCGAGCAAGGGGCTCGACGGCGGTCGCGTCACGATCTCACGTGGGGTCGCTTTCGGCACCGACCGAGCATCTGCTATCGCCGAGGCCACAGCAGCCGCGGAGGCCTCCTACCGCATGTACAGCACCTGGAACATGCAAGAGGACACCATGGTGAAGATCAACATCGACGAGGGCGCCAAGGTCGATGGCTGGGCCATCGCTGGCAACGGCGACGATTGCATCGAAGGCTTCGCCAAGCTCGCTGAGCAAGGTGTGGATTACGTCGGTGCCACGTTCTACAACATACCCAAGGGCCTCGACGCCCGGCGCGAGTACCTGCAAGCATTCGCCGACAACGTCATCAAGAAGATGAGCTGATCATGCGCCCATTCGAGTACATCAAACCAAGCACGGTGGATGAAGCGACAAGCTTCCTCTCCCAGAACGCCGAGGACTCGCTGATCATGGGCGGGGGCACTGCGGCAGTGGTGCTCCTCCACCTCGGCGTGGTCAGGCCACGCTATGTCGTGGACCTAGGCGGCATCGGCGCGCTACGGGAAACGACGATGAAGGGCTCGCTGCACCTTGGTGCGCTGACGTCCATCCGCTCACTTGAGCGTGACCCCGCCATCGCTGCAGACTACAACCTGCTATCGGAAGCAGCATCGCAGGTCGCCAACATCCGCGTCCGCAATGCTGCGAGCGTCGGGGGGGCCGTCGCATACGGTGAACCGCAGACCGACACGCCGGTGGCGCTGACCGCACTCGACGCAACCGTCGAGATAGCAGGCGCAAGTGGCGCACGCCAGATACCGATCGCCGACTTCTACCGTGGCCCCTATGAGACTGCGCTGGAACAGGGTGAGCTGGTTGTCGGGATCAACGTCCCGAAGCCCGCCGCCAACAGCGTCGGCTGCCACATGAAGTTCACCATCGGCTCGCCTGAAAACAAACCGGTTGCCAACGCCTCTGCGCTGATCGCGCTCGACCCATCGTCGGGCAAGATCATCGCGGCGCGCGTGGTGATGGGTGCCGTTGGGGGTACGCCCGTCGTTGCGGCATCGGCTGCCGGGCTCGTCGGCGAGACACCCAACGACGATCTGTTCGCGGATATCGCGGCGCAGGCCGCCAACGAAACTGACCCTATCGAAGACCTGCGTGGGCCGGTCTGGTACAAGCGTCGAATCGCTAAGGTCTTGGTGGAAAGGGCTCTCAAATGTGCGCTGCAGAAAAGCCAAGGGTAACCCGACTCATCGGGCAGTCCATGCCGACGCTGGAAGCCGCCGATAAGGCGACGGGCCGTGTCGAGTACATGGGCGACCTGACCGTACCGAACATGACGCACGCCAAGATCGTGCGCAGTCCGTTCGCCCACGCTCGCATCACGAGCATCGACGCGTCAGCCGCGCGGGCGCTGCCCGGGGTCGTCTGCGTGTTCACGCGTGACGAGCTCCTGGCAGACGACGACATGGAGACGCTCTACGGCTTCGTGTACCGCGATGTCCCGGTCGTAGCCACCGACAAGGTGCGCCACGAAGGAGATATCGTCGCGGTCGTTGTCGCTGAAACGGAGAACATCGCGGAAGAGGCGGTCGAACTCGTCGATGTGGACTACGAGGAACTGCCATCGGTGATGAGCGTGGACGCCGCGCTTGAAGACGGCGCGATCCACGTCCACGATGACTTCTTCCCGATCGCACCGGAACTCAGGCCACGAGCAGGCACCAACATCTGCCACGAGGCGCAGATATCCAAGGGCGATATCGTGCAGGGTTTCGCCGAGGCCGACTTCATCTACGAAGACTCCTACAGCGCGCCGCCGGTGCAGCATTGCGCGCTGGATCGCCACGCCGTCATCGTCGACTACGAAGGCGACGAGATCACGGTATGGACCAACTGCCAATCGCCCTTCCCGCTCCAGCGTGAGATCAAGCGCATCTTCAACAAAGACGCACGGGTTATCGTGCCCTACGTGGGCGGAGGATTCGGCTCGAAGAGCAGGGACAGGATCGAGGTCGTGATCACGGGCGCGGCCAAGCTCGCCAAGCGCCCGGTGCGCTACATCATGACCCAGGAAGAGACCTTCCAGACGTTCATCCGGCCCGCCTACCAGAGTTGGATCAAGACCGGGGTGAAAAAGGACGGCACGATAGTCGCCCGTCACCACGTCTTCACCGTGGACGTTGGTGCCTACGCCATCAGCGGTGCGCGCTCGGCTAACAATACGTTGAAGGTGGCGACGGGGCCCTACAATATCCCCAACGCCGTGGTGGACTGCTACGCCGTTTACACGAACAAGCCGCCCAGCGCGCCTTACCGTGGGCTACCCACAACCCAGCACACGATGTCTTACGAGACGCAGCTGGATCGCATCGCCAAGGACTTGGGCATCGATCGCCTGGAGCTTCGCAGGATGAATCTCGCACGAGAGGGTGATATTCACCTGACGGGGGACTGGCTCCGGAACGCTCACACGCACGAGTGCCTTGATCAGGTGACCGAGGCCATCGGCTGGGACAAGCCATTGGCACCATCAGCCGACGGCAAGATCGTACGTGGCCGTGGCGTGGCGTCGACTATCAAGTACACGCTCACGCCGCCACGGGAGATGTCCGAGAACAGCGCTGAGGTTGCACTCGGCGAAGACGGCATCTTCGAGGCCCGCTTCGGCACGGTGAACATGGGCCAAGGCTCGGACACGACCATGGCGCAGATCACGGGCGATGCCTTGGGCGTGGGACTCGACCTGCTGCGCCTCGTCCACAGCGACACTGGCCTTACGCCGGTCGACAGCTCGACGACGGCCAGCCGCTCCACGTACCACATGGGCAACGCGCTGGTGGACGCCTCGGACAAGCTGAAGGAGCAGATACTGGCGGCGGCCGCTCCGATGCTGGAGCAAAGCGCGGACAAGCTCACTATGGGTGATGAGGGCGTCACGGTCGACGGCGATCCAGGCAACGGCCTGAGCTTCGACGAGATCGTGCGCCGCAACGGCGGCCCGTTCGCCGCGATGGGCGAATGTGTGGTCGGCGGCACGTGGAAGGCTCCCGACGGCAAGGAATACCCCATCGCCTCGACGTTCTGGACGTTCGCGTCGTGCGCTGCCGAGGTCGAGGTCGACACGGAGACGGGGCTAGTACGTTTGGTGAGCGCAGCGGCGTCGGCGACCACCGGCACCGCCATCAACCCGCACTCCATCGAGACGCAACTCGAAGGCGGGGTCGGCCAGGAGATGGGGCCGACGTTGTTCGAGCAGATGGTGTGGAGCGACGAAGGCCAGCTTATGAATCCCACGCTGATGGACTACCCCCTGCCGACCATGCAAACGATGCCCCACTACGAACCACGGTTCGTTGAGCACCCGTTCGACGGTGGGCCTTTCGGGGCCAAGGGCATGGGCGAGATCGGTGCGGTCATCGTGCCTGGCGCCGTCCTCAACGCCGTCAACGACGCCACCGGCGTCATGTTCCACGAGGTGCCTCTCCTACCCTACAAAGTCCTTGAGGCGCTGGACTCCCGCGCCGGCAGCGAGGCCTAGGTCACATGAACGTCAACGTCACTATCAACGACAAGGCAGAGCAACGCGACGTGGAGCCGTCAGTCACGCTCCTCGAATTCGTGCGCGACGTGCTCGGGCTGAAGGGCACGAAGGAGTACTGCCACAGTGGTGTCTGTGGCGCGTGCACCGTGCTCATGGACGGCAACGCGATCAGCGCGTGCTCAACGCTCGCAGTGCAAGCCGACGGCCACGATCTGCTGACGGTCGAGGGGCTGGGCACGCCGGATGACATGCACCCCATCCAGCAAGCGTTCGTGGACAACTTCGGGCTGCAATGCGGGTACTGCACACCAGGGATGGTGCTGCTCACCAAGTCACTTCTCGACGAGAACCCTCAGCCGACGCGCGAAGAGATCATCCGTTACATGGGCAGCAACATCTGCCGCTGCACCGGATACGCAGGCATCCTGGCCTCGGTCGAGGCGGTTGTCGCCCAGCGCGGGAAGTAGGCCCGATGGAGCTCGCGGATCGCTTTGATGTCCCGTCCACGCCAGACCAAGTCTGGGCGTTGTTCTGGGACCTACCACGTGTCGCTATGTGCTTGCCGGGGTGCGAGAGCATCGAGGCGGTCGATGACACCGCGTACAAGGCTCGCATGGTGCAGAAGGTGGGCCCTTTCCAGATCGCGATGGACATCGACCTGACCATCGACGAGATGCACGAGGGCAAGCAGGTCGTCGTGTCCGGCAGCGGCAAGGATCGCATGGGCAACCGACTCAAGCTATCCAAGCTCTCGCTGGATATCGAAGAGGGGTCGTCTGGCATGGGGGTCGCGTACACCATCGATTTCACGCTGTACGGCAAGCTCGCTGCGCTGGGTAGCTCGGTCATCAAGCGCAAGGCCGAGGACATACGCGTCGAATTCACCAAACGGATCATCGCCGAACTGGCCAACAGCTAGTTCTTTATCTCGTCCCCTAGCCCACATCACCGGAGGCACACCATGACGACTCCCAAGCCCGAAGAACTGGCAGAGCTCACGCCCGAAGAATTGTGGGCGCACTACATGGAGAAGCAGATCGCGTTCGGCAAGGCGTCGCGGGCGCTGGAGAACCGCCGCAAAGCAGGTCGGCTCCACGTGACGGCAGCCGAGGCGGACATCGAGAACGCTGGCCCAGACCAACGCATGATCGTGGGGCCCGAGATGGGCTTCAACATCCACAACTTGCACATCTTCACGTCGGGGCGCGCTGGCGAGTCCGAGCGCTACCACACGCATGGCGACGCGCTGAAGTACTACATCAAGGGCGGCGGCCAAGAGCTGATCGGCGAGGACAGATTCGACGTGAAGGTCGGGGATTTCTGTCACGTGCCGGCGAACATCTGGCACGGCACGGAGAACCCGAACCCGGAGCCGTTGGTGTTCTTGGCGGCACAGCAGTTCCCTGGGACGTACCGGCAGGTGGCCACGCCGTTCATGCATCTGGTGGCGCCACAGAAGCCACCGGAAGTGAAAGACCTGTCCGAGGAGGAGTTGGGCAAGCTGGAGCCTTGGCCGCTGTACCTCCGGTACTTGGCCGAGCAGATGGACTTCGGTCGCGTGGCGATGGAGTTGCAGAAGCGTCGCGAGCAGAAGCGTTTGCTGGTGAAGGCGGAGGATGCGCCGCTGATGACGTGGGGCCCCGGACGACACCACATCATCTCGCCGGAATTGGGCTTCGACATTTATTCGTTCCAGCTATTCATGGAGCACGTCCCCGGGAAGACTGAGCAGGGCGAGCCGTGGACCTCTGGTGACGCCGTGCGCTACTACATCGACGGCCAGGGCACCGAGGTCGTTGACGGCCAGGCGATCAAGGTGACAGCAGGCGACTTCATGTGCGTGCCTGCCGGTGCGGTTCACGAGACGCTGAACCCGCACGATGAGCCGTTGCGGTTCATCTCGTGGCAGCAGATCCCTGGTACGTTCATGCAGATCGCAACGCCTGTGACACCGGCCTAGGTCTTCGGCAGTACCAGCGGGCGCAGCGTGGAACTGGCGCCCAGTGGGTCGCGGGCCTGGGCGGCTGCGACGTAGCGAGTCACGTCCTCGGTGAGCAGGAAGCCCTGCCCTGCCAGTTCCTCTGCCGCCGCGCGGACGGCGTCGACGTAGGCTGCGTGTGTGCCGTAGCGCTCCTCGATGGAGAGACGCGGGTCGCCAGACGCTTCACGGTCGGCTTTGGTGCGGGGGAACGGGATGAAGCTGCCGAGTAGCGATGCGAGGTCGTTTCCACCGAGTTCGGGCTTTCGGATGTTCCAACCCGTGTGGGTTCCGGCGGGGGCCATGATCTCTGGCGTGCGCAGGCCGCCGAGGTCGTTTCCGTCGGCATCCACCAGCGGTAGCTGCACCGTGTATTCCTTATCAGCGATGGGCTTCGGGGGGTACTCGGTGACGTAGCCACGATCGAAGTCGGAGCCGTGGTCGTAAAGCGGGAGGCGACTGGGCTCGGCTGGGCGCGTGACACCAGGGATCCTGGGCAGCGCGGCGATGGCTTGCTCGGGCGAGACGAGGGTGCCGTTGGCGCGACGTGGCACGATGCTGGCAGGCGGCGGCGTGCCGTCGGTCATCCAACGATCCATGGCTGCGAGGGCTCCGCGCATGAGGGGGCCGTTGGACATCTGGTTCTGTGCTTGCTGGCCGATGTCTTCGGGAGCCGGGTTGGCACCCATGTGCTGGGCGCTTGCCAGGAAGTAGGCCCGAACGGTGTCCGGGAATTCGATGTCTTCGCCAGTCTTGGGGCTCGTGTGGCCCAAAGAGGCGTGTCGGTTCCAGTATTCGGTGTTGGTGTGGGTGTGCATGACCAGGGGGTCTGATTCGGGGCGTTTGAGCACAGCGTCCAACTCATCGGAGAAGGCGTCGGGCACTGCTGAGTAGGCGAAGGGGTAGCGCTCGGACGGCCACTGGTGTTCCTCGTGCTGGCGCGGGTAGCGCCCGACCTGAGCAAAGCGAGCGTTGGCGAAGAGTCGACCGCCACCGGAGACGTGGGTGTAGACGGCGTCGAATATCTTCGTGCCGTCGGCGTCTGCGTTGTAGCCGTCGTAGATGAACTGGCGTACGACGCGGGCACTGAGGGACTGACCGTAGAAGTACGCGCGGCTTGTCCCGCCTGCGAGCGGGTTGGCATCAGACGCATCGGTACGCAGGAAGGCCACGAGGTCGCGGATCCCGACGATGCCGAGGCCCATCACGCGGGAGCCTTCGGTCTCGTAGACGAGTTCGTAGATCCAGCCTGGCTTGAAACCGCCCTTGATACAGCAGTCGCCCGCCGACACCTCGGTCGTCACCTGGCCGTCGGCTGCACGCTCGGCCGCAGCGAACGCCCAATCTTTGGACGACAGCGGCACGCGTTCGTCCTGCTCGTGGCGGCGCAGGGTCATTGTGGCTTTGGCGGTGTCGAGGTCTACCGCCTCGTAGTTGCGGATGACTGGCGCGCCGCTGAGGGGCATGGAGAGCACCCCTTCCCGCTCGGCGATGAACTCTTGGCGGATGAGACCTCGCAGACGTTGGCCGTCCTGGAGTGCTTCCGGTAGGTCGCAGGCAAGCAGGCCGAGGCCGGGGAGCAGGTCGCCCTGCCAGCCGGAGTTCACGATGGTGTAGCCCTGGCGCAGGAGGAAACCGTTGCCCAGCGACTCGATGGTCTGCGGGTCGTTGCCAGCGGGGGCGTCGTTGAACGCCCGCAGGCCGGTCATGTTGCCCCGATTGTTGACGTCGTAGAACAGCGTTCCGTTGCCACGAGCAAGGTCGACGGGCTTGAGGATGTCGAGGTCAGCGGAGAACTCGACCATGCCGTCGGCGTTGACCGGGGCCAGCGCCAGATCGACCACGTTGGCGTTCACCGCGTCTCGCGGGTCCAATGCGAAGTGCGCCGTTCCGACGAGGTGCTCGTACGCGCCAGCGTCGCCGAAGGCGTGTCCTTCCGCGATGGTTTCTCGGCGGGCGATTTCGATCCTGACGTTGGTACTCACGGGTGCATCCTCCAGAACGCGTGCTGCGAGCCGTCACGATAGCGTACGCGGGGGCGTGGCGCTACGTGGAGGCAGTCGGTTGTCACTCTCGGGGCCGTTGAGCGGCCGTGAGCGTCTTTGGTCGTCCGATGACCTCCAACGACAAGGGATGGAGCGACTTGAGCCGGGATGAGCGGGGCGGTTTGCCTCTGGATGACGGCCGACGGGCGTCGGGCGCTCCTGATGCGCAGCTGGAAGCGCCTGGGGGTATGGTCAAACGTGCTCATTAATGCTCATTTTGTTCGTGCAGCATCGCTATCCAGGTGGGTTCAAATGGGTCCATTTGGGGTCATAGGCTCCTGCGAGTCGGCCTGAGGCTCCTGACTGGTTGGTGGGCTCTGACGTGCAGCAGGTCGGGTAAGCGCCCATTTGTCTTGGTGTCTTGGTGCCTTGGCGTCGCTGCTGGGGACTAGCTGCTGGGGACCAAAGGTCGCTTGGCCGCTCCGGAAGTGTTGGGGCCGGTCTTGGTTTCGGTTGATGCCTCGACCATCCCCCGGCCCCTTCCTGCCCAAGAAGGGGAGATAAGAAGAGTGAGTGCAGAGGAACTCCTCTGCCGGGGGAGAGGAGGTCCTCTGCACTCCCGCCGGAGCTGGGG
>JAQCEV010000174.1 GCA_027618515.1 Chloroflexota bacterium
GTCATCGACGAAACGCCGATCGAGCCAATGGTTTTGACACCAGCAGACAACACGCCTATTGCGCAAGACGAGCCGCCAATGGCCGTCGACACCCCTGTCGCTCAGGCAGAGCCTCCGATGGCCATCGACACACCCGCAGAGCCAGCGCCAGCCCCGCCTGTCGTTGACACGCCTGTCGCACAGGACCAACCGCCAGTCGCCGTCGCCACGAACGGCGAGGCTCCAGTGATGGCCCGCAACCTCTTCAACGAGATGCAGGAGATCCCACGCCCGCCATCAGAAGACGATGGCGAGAGCGACGCTGACAACGAGAGCAAACCCATGGCGGCAGCAGCGCTGCCGAGCAACCAGATTCCCGCAGACTACTACCCGGGACCCGACGAAGAGGAGATGAACGTATGAACAAGAACTTCATGAAACAGGCCCAGCAGATGCAAGCTAAGCTCGCCCAGGCCCAGGAAGAGCTTGAGACCATGACCGTCGAAGCCTCGTCTGGAGGCGGCGCCGTAAAGTGCGTGGCCACCGGCAAGCAGACCATCGAGTCCATCACCATCGACCCTGGCGCCGTCGACCCCGAAGACGTCGAGATCCTGCAGGACATGGTTCTCGCAGCAGTCAACGAAGCCTTGGCCAAGTCCCAGGAGATGGTGCAAGAGAAGATCGGCGCGATAACCGGTGGCATGAAACTCCCGGGGATGTAGCCCCTTGGCCTCCTACGGATACGACGGCAGCCATCCGTCCCTCGCCCCACCTGTCGCTCGCCTGATCGAGCAGCTGAACAAGTTGCCGGGGATCGGCCCCAAAAGCGCCCAGCGTCTCGCCTACTACGTGATCCGCATGCCCGCCGCCGATGCCACCGCGCTGGCCAATGCCATCGGCACGGTCAAGGATTCACTGATGTTCTGCTCCACCTGCCAGAACATCACCGAGTCCGACCCCTGCGGTGTGTGCGCGCACCCCACGCGTGACCGCACACGCATCTGCGTAGTGCAAGAGCCCTTGGATGTCCTGGCGCTGGAGCGTACCGCCGTGTTCAAGGGCCTGTATCACGTCCTCCACGGCATCATCGACCCCATGAACAACGTTGGCCCTGAAGACCTGCGCATCCGCGAGCTACTCGGTCGGCTCAACGACGGCACTGTCCAGGAGGTCATCGTCGCCACCAACCCCACTATCGAGGGTGAAGCGACGGCGATGTACATCAGGCAGATCGTCTCCCCGCTGGGCCCCAAAGTCACGCGACTCGCACGTGGACTGCCCGTCGGCGGCGACCTCGAGTACGCCGACGACCTCACGCTCACCCGTGCCTTCGAGGGACGCTCCGACTTCTAGGCGTGCCTCTCGCGAAGCAGCAGCGGCAACATCGCCGCACCCGCTGCGACACCAACGATCACCCACAGCCCGCCGGTCAGGCTACCCGTTGAGTCCCGCACGAAGCCCATCATCAGTGGCCCGGTGAAGCCGCCTATTTCGGCGACCGCGAAGAACACTCCCCCTGCAGTGCCCACGCGTTTGGGGCCCACGGCAGGCGTTTCCAACAGGATCAGCGTGAGCACCTGCATCGCAGGCAAGCGAATGATTGTCCCTGCCAACACCATGGCGATCAGAGCGGGGCCGGTGAAGCTGATGAGCCCGATCGTAGACAGCGCGCCGCCCGCGAGCATCGCGATGAGCCACGTCGATCGTCGGCCCAGACGCGCCATCGACGGCACGGTGAAGTTAGAGATCATCGCCACGCCGATACCTGCCGCAACCCAGCGCCCCGACGCAGCCAGCGACATGCCGTTCTCTTGGAGCACCGTTGGGAGCCACGCACCCAACGCGTGGTTCATGAAAAACACGACGAACCCGAGCATCAGCACCAGTTGTACGTTGCGGATCTTCAACAAACTCAAGATACCCGAGCTAGGGATCGGATCTTCAGAGGGCGGCTTATCCGCTGCCGTCTCCGTGATCGGCGTAGACGGTGCGTCCTTGCCAAACACGATCCACAGCACGATGACCACCAGCGTGATCGCGCCATAGACGACCGCGATTCCACGCCACGATCCGGTGAGCGATATCACGAAACTTGCGGCTGTGGCCAACGCAAACACAGAACCGATGTCTCGCCCCACGACATACGTGCCCGTTGCGGGGCCACGATCATTTCCGACGAACCATTGCCCAACGAGCTTGGGCATACCAACCGAGATGATGGGAGCGCCCGCACCAAAAAGCGCCACCGCAAGCAACAGCGTGATGAAGTCCGTAGCAAGGCCTCTGAGAAGTAGGGACAACAGGATGAGGCCCAAGCCTAGGATGACAGCCCTGCGGGCTCCCCAGCGATCCACCAGCGACCCCAAGGGAGACCCCACTCCGATGAACACGAGCTGCCACGCGCCTAGGACCATGCCCATCTGGCCGGAGGTCATTGCTAGGTCTCTGATGATGGGATCCACCAGTGGCGGCATGGATCCAACCCCCAGGCCAAAGCAGCCGTAAGCCATGGCGGCCAGCGCCAACATACGCCAACGCATGGGGTCTTTGCCTGTCGGATACGGAACGGTTTGCACGGGGTTTCAGCCTGCGAAAGGGTCTCTGGCATGGTAGCAGTACCCCCAGGTTGAGGGACTTCCCCTGTCGTTGTTCTACGATTCGGTCAGTAGCTAACTGGCCAGGGAAGGTCGTGTCCCGTCAAGTGGTGTAAGAGCGTCACCCTCGTACTGTGATCAGGCTGCTCCAACGGGGAG
>JAQCEV010000068.1 GCA_027618515.1 Chloroflexota bacterium
GACGTTATCTCGCTGCACCCGTCCTGGACGTGGAGATCGCCGACCGTATGGAGGATTCGATGCTCCCCGGTGGAGCAGCCTGATCACAGTACGAGGGTGATGCTCTTACACCACTTGACGGGACACGACCACGAGGGCGGTGATGCCCATCGTCGTTCTGCCCTTCGGCGCCCTCGTTGACTTGCTGGGCGCACGGATCACCGTAGGCACCGCAGGTGCCACATTGGCGGTTGCGGTTTTGCTGGTGGCCGCGCTCAAGCCCACTCTCTGGAGGAAGCCTAGCTAGTGATGTCCTCACTCGCAGTGAGGCGCCCTGTATCTCACGATGAGGGAATTCCCCTCCCATCTTTGGGAGCCGACCCTCAAGTTACTACCGGCCTCTGGTGCCACACTAGGTAATGACGAGGCGTGGAATCCCCCATACCCGCCTCGCTGTCCCCAAGCCGGGAGGCAAACGTGGCATACGCCGAGCAATTCTCTTTCTCCGAATCTATCAGTCATGCCGTAGCCGGATTTGAACAATCGTTCAGCACGCTGCTGGCCAACGTCTCGTCCGTAGTGGTCGCACCTGAGCACACGGTGCGTATGGCGCTTCTCGGACTGTTCGCACAAGGACACGTGTTGGTGGAGGACCGCCCTGGTGTTGGTAAGACGCTGCTGGCCAAGACCATCGCGGAGTCCATAGAGGGCGAGTTCACTCGCGTACAGTTCACGCCTGACCTCCTCCCCTCGGACATCACCGGCGCCAGCATCTACAACTCCACGGATCACTCGTTCGAATTCGTGCCCGGCCCTGTGTTCACCAACGTATTGCTGGCCGACGAACTGAACCGCACCAACCCGCGTACCCAGGCGGCGTTGCTGGAGGCAATGGCCGAAGGCCAAGTGACGGCTGACGGTGTTACGCACAGGCTTCCCGAGCCGTTCATGGTGATAGCCACGCAGAACACGCTGGACAGTAGTGGGACGTTCCCACTGCCGGACACTGAGCTCGATAGATTCCTGGTGCGCATCAGTATCGGGCTCCCGAGCGAGGAAGCCGAGATGGAGATCATCCTGCGTTCTGAGCACGGCAACCCCGAGGTTCGGCCCGTACTGCACGTGGATGAAGTGGTCGCGATGCAGCAGGTGGTTCGTGCGGTCGCGGTCGCTCAGCCCGTCCGAGAGTACATCGTGAAGCTCGCCAGCAGCTTGCGTTCGCATCCATCAGTTCGAGGTGGCATGAGCCCGCGTGGAACCGTTCAGCTTCTGCGAGCCGCGCAGACCTGGGCTGCCACTGAGGGTCGTGACTTCGCTACGCCCGGGGATGTGCAGACCGTCGTGGCTGCCGTACTGGCTCATCGCATACACGTGGATGACCGCGAAGCGGGCGCTGCTGAGGCGATCGTGCTGGAGACGGTTCGCCGCGTAGCGGTTCCGGTTTAGGGGCTCCACGAATGAGATTTCTGACCCGACGCGGGTTTGGATTCATCTTCGCTGCGGTCAGCCTCTTCGTTATCGGCGACGTGACACGGACCGGTTGGGTGCAGATCGCGGACGCCGTTTTCTGGGGGGCGATCCTCACCTCAGCGTTGGTCGCGGCGATGTCCTCCGGCGGACTTCGCGCCACACCGCGCTTCTTCCTGAACTCCACGCCTGGGCAAAACCCTGGAACTGCCCAGGGGGAAACCATTGGCATCGAAGCAGAGGTCATCAACCGCTGGCCGTTGCCGCGCTTTGGCGTAACGCTCAGCTTCAACCTATACGTCAACGATCAGCTCGTGACTCCGCACTCGGACCAGCGCCTGAAGTTGCACATGCCCTTCTTGGCTCCAGGTTCACGAACCGTGGTCAAGGGCTCCATGGTCACGAGCCGACGTGGGATGCACCGACTGGCTGATGGCGTCGCGGCGAGCGATGCCCCTTTCGGCGTGTTCAAGCGAAGCCAACCTCAGGTTGGAGAAACGGCGCTGATGATCTACCCCGCTCCAGTGGAGATTGAGCTTGGCCCCTCGCGGCTCGTCAACGCTGGTGAGCGCCCCAAGCCCGTCACTGCGCGCTCCGGCGAAGAGGTCGTGGGCTCTCGCCCCTACGTTGTCGGCGACTCCGCCCGCAGCATCCACTGGCGTAACTCTGCGCGTACTGGTCGCATCATGACCAAGGCATATGCCGCGACAGAGCAAGAGACTCCCGTGCTGCTGGTAGCCAGTGGCCCTATGTTGGACAAGACCAAGTCCGAAGAATCGCTAGACGACCGCTGTCGCGTGGCTGCTGGAGTCTCATTGGAGTCCGGCAAGAGTGGCGCGCCGCTGTCGATGCTGACCGGCAGGACGACGCAACGCGTGACCTGGGCCGAAACGCTGTCGCTGCTAGCCGCATTGACATCGGACACAGTGAAACCGATGGCTGAACAACTGACGTGGTTGGACCCAAGCGCTGCCGTCGCTGTAGTCGTCGATGTAGCTGACGATGAAAGCATCTCCGCGATGGTCGCCGAAGCCTCGAGGCTCAGTTCGTTGGACGTATGGCTGCTGGCTGAGCCCACGGACGAGCACCAGTGGCATGCTAACCGTGCCGCTTCCGCCCTGCGCGGCGTCGGTGCCCATGTGTCGGTTGTAGAGCGACCACTACCCGCGCCTGAGGTGTCGCGTTGATCCGCAAGCCAAAACGCGTACGGCTCCACCAAGAGCACGCAGAGCACGCGGGCGTCCTACGGGTTATCGCCGCCATGATGGCCTGGGCTGCGGGCATCGCGTTGGGTATCGCGACAGGTGACTTGGTCATTGCACTGATCCTCACTGCCGTCATTACATCTGGTCATCTGGTCAGCTGGCGCACACGATTGTGGCGCAGCGCCCGCTGGCAGATCATGCTGTTGGTGCCGACTGCCCTGGTTGTCGTATTGCTGGTGCCCTCGCTACCGCAGGCATTCCAAGGAGATTGGCTGCACCCCATGCGCTACCTGCTGTTACTGCAGGCGCTCACCAGCTTCTACCTGCACAGTCGTGCGAGCTTGTATACCGCTCAGATGTTGAGCGCGATCGTGCTGCTGGTCTCAAGCCAACTGGCTTTCGATTCCCTTTTCCTGACATTCTTTTTCGCGTTCTTCCTGCTCCAACTGGTGTTCCTCGCGTCTGCAACTCGTGTTGATGCTGTTCGAGGAGCCGTCGCTGTGCACAGTTGGCCGAACCGTGCGCAGCGGATGCTGTGGGGGGCCGCTGGTGTGGGATTGATAGCGGTTGCGAGCATCGGTGCGTTCCTCCTGCTGCCATGGGGCAGCCTGTCTGCCGGCGGAGGCAACGGTTCGATGCTGCCGTTGACCGGAGAGGCCCGACCCGGATCAAGTGAAGGCGTACAGGACGGCCCAAGTGAATCGATGCCCCGCAGTGGCCCAGATGACCCCGCGCTCAACGACCCAGAAGAGATTCAGCAAGCCATCGACGAACTACTGAACAATTCCGACGGCAGTGATATCCCTGTTCCGAATGGAGAACTCGGCGGCTTGTTGGGGCAAGGGGGTACCCCTGGGGCCGACGGTGCGGCCTCACCGTTGTTTGGAACCGAAGATGGCTTCGGTGGCAGCGTACCGGGAGATCCCGGCCCAAACGGTGAGATACCGAACCCGACGGTCATGCAGGTGCGCAGCCCGGTTTCGACCTACTGGCGTGGCCAAACCTATTCGGTGTTCGATGGCGAGCAATGGCTTCCTGACGGCGCGGTGCGCTTCTCGACGCCGACGCGCTCCGCGAAGGCTCGCTATCCGCAGACCTACTTCGTCAAGCAGCAGTTGCCCATGCCAGTGCTCGGGTACACACCGCTCGGCTGGCAGCCGGTTGGCGATACCAAAGCTCCGATCATCGAGCCTGGTGATGTCTATCGAGTGATTTCGGAACGACGCAACTTCCACCCCGCCGTGCTCAGCCGCGCCACCAGTGCGAACGTGATCAACCGCGGACCGGATGAATTCGTTTCCGAGTCGGTGAAGGAACTCGCCGCGCAGATAACGCTCGGCCGCTCCGGCGCGTTGAGCAAATCGCTGGCGGTCACCCAGTTTCTGCGTAGCAACTACACCTACGCTGCGTCCCTCGATCCGTTCTCGCCGCTCCAGTCCATCGAGCAATTCCTGTACGGCGATCACAAGCTTGGCAACGCGTTCGACTTCGCGGCAGCACAAACCGCGCTGGCTGTCGCCTCTGGCCTGGAGGCCCGACTCGTCACTGGCTATCTGCCCGGCGAACTCGACCCGCTCTCAGGGACTTACGTGGTGCGCGCCAGCGATGCCCACGCGTGGACTGAGATCAACTTCCGTGACCGCATCGGCTGGGTACCGTTCGATGGCAACCCTCGAGAAGACGGCCAAGCGAACACCACTACAACGCGCAATGGCGCCGCAGGCGCGGTGGCGAGCCTGTTCGACCAACGTGTCGGCGACCAGGTGCGCGACGCGGTCAAGATCGCCATTGAGCAGTCGCTCAGTTTTGGCGCGCGTGTCATAGGCCCTGCCGCCGTTGGTGTAGCAGTCGTTGCCATCGTGCTGGCGGTGCGTTGGCTGCTGGGCAGGCGCCGGCCGCGCGTGCCTTACTCCTTGCTCGAAGCGGGGGGCCGACGAGACCTGATCAGGGCCTACGAGCGCCTGATGAAACAGGTCAGCAAATACGTCCCCCCTCGGTCCACAGATGAAACTGTTGACCAATATTTTGCTCGCGTTTCCCGCGAATTCCCTTCAGTTGGAGAGGAACTCGTCTGGCTGCGCGACAAGCTAAATGAAGTCGCATATCGCCCCACCGAACCGAACGCAGCCCACATGGCTGACGCTCGCATTCGCATGGGAGACCTGCGGCGAACGATCCGAACTGGGGCTGGCGGCTAGCTCATTATTTAGGAGGTGCCATCGTGCGTGCCAGGATCCTTGTTGCTGAAGATAACCATGTGAACGCTACGGTGTTCAGGCGTGCTCTGGCCCTGTTGGACTGCGAAGTTACGATCACTCGTGATGGAGCGCAGGCGCTGGAGGAACTAGAACGCCAAAGATTCGACATCCTGATCACTGACTGGATGATGCCGCAGATGGATGGCATCGAACTCATCCAGCGCGTGAGGGCCACCGCACGGCCATGGCCGTTCATGCTGATGGTCACCGCGATCGACTCGGCCGAGGCCAGAGAGCGAGCACTCGATGCAGGCGCGGACGACTACATGGCCAAGCCCATTGATGTCGTGGCCTTCCAGCGGATGGTGTCTGACGCCATCGCCCGGATCTCGGACACCGCTCCCATCAAATTGCCGCCGTTGCGACTGCTGCCCTCGCAAGCGAAGCCGGATGTGGTCGCCGTTGTCATCGCTTGCTCCACAGGCGGACCGCAATCGTTGCCCAAGGCATTGGCGGGGATCCCCGCCAACGTGCCTGCTACGTTCATGGTGGTGCAGCATGCACCTGAATGGGCGCTGGAGGCGTTCTCCACGAGATTGAACTCCTCACTCGACTTGACCGTGATGCAGGCCGACGAGAACACCACTCCACTTCCTGGAACCTTGTACCTCGCACGCGGCGATCGCCACCTATCCATCTCTAAGAATGGACGACACCTAAAGCTGGACGACGCTCCGAAGGAGAATTACGTGCGCCCTGCGGCTGATGTCCTGTTCCGCAGCGCCGCCGCCGCTTATGGTGAGTTCTGCGTCGCCGTGATCCTCACCGGACTGGGGCGTGATGGCACGTTGGGTGCCGCGCACGTCGCGGCGGCGGGTGGGCGCGTGATTGCCGAGGACCCGGTCACAGCCAACATGCCGTTCATGCCCCAATCAGTGCTAGAGGTAGGCGTCGCCAAAGAGACGGTACCGCTGGCGGGCATGAGCGAGGCGATCATGAAGCACGTTATCGAGCTCGACCGAGCTCTCAGGATGCGCAAGGCGTCGTAGGCAACAGCGACGCCTTGTTTCTACCAGGCGTCGCGACTAACTAAGAGGCTTGCTGGAGGAGCGGCCGCAACTCCCCGATGAGCCGCTCCGCCTCGTTCTCAAGGAGCCAAACAGCGTCGCCACTCGGTCGAATACTGGCTCTGGCAGGTCAGAAGTCAGCCGCTCGATCTCGGCAAGGAGCAGGTTGGCATCGATGGGCTTCGTGAGAAAGCCGTCCATACCTGCTTCCAGGCACTGCTGGCGGTAGGAGTCCATGGCATGGGCGGTCATCGCTACGATCGCCGCCCTTCCGCCCGACTCCTCCTCGTTCTGCCTGATGGCGCGCGTCGCCTCTATCCCGTCCAAGATGGGCATCTGCAGATCCATGAGGATGAGGTCAGGCTGTTGCTTGGCGAACTCCACGGCCTGCGCGCCGTCCTCGACCACAGTCACCCGATGGCCAGCCTTCTCAAGGATTCGCGTAGCGACTCGCTGATTCACGAAATTGTCCTCGGCTAGAAGGATGTGCACCTGGTTGGGTGATTCGTCGGCCGGTGCGCCAGTTTCAGCGGTAGGCTGATGTGCTCCGTCGGCGACCGGAAGCCTGAGCGTGAGATGGAATGTCGTCCCCGCGCCAGCCTCGCTTTCGAGCCAGATCTCACCACCCATCATCTTCGTGAGCTGTCCGGCGATGTTCAATCCGAGACCCGTGCCTCCGAATTCGCGTGAGGTCGAGCCGTCGGCTTGAGTGAACGCCTGGAAAACGAATTGATGCTTCTCTTCGGGGATCCCGATCCCCGTATCGGAGACGGCGAAGTGAAGGACGTCTGGGTCGGGGGTCGCGAGCAAGCTGATCTTGATCTGGCCTTCATGAGTGAACTTAACCGCGTTGCCTACGAGGTTGGACAAGATCTGGCGCACTCGCATCTCGTCACCCACGCGGAACACCGGCATGGCGGTGGGGAATTCACAGCTGATGCTGACACCCTTTTCCAAAGCCTTGGGTGTGAACAGTGCGTTGATGTTTTCCGCAGTCGCGTGCAGATCGAACCGGGCCAACTCCAATTCCAGTTTCTCAGCCTCGATCTTCGACACGTCTAGCAGGTCGTTCAGTAAGTGCAAAAGCACGTCCGACGACTCCTTGACGATGTTCAAGTCCTCGCGCTGTGGCTCGCTGAGTTCGTCCTGTAGCAGGAGGTCGACCATGCCGATGATGCCATTCATCGGGGTACGGATTTCGTGACTCATGTTGGCCAGGAACTCGCGCTTCGCTACGTTGGCGGCCTGGGCTTCTGCCGTGAGGCGTTGTGCCATAGCCAAGGAGTCTTCGAGCCGACCGTTCAGCTCGCTGACCTCTTTGAGCTTCTGCTCGAGTTCCTTATTACGTTTGGCGAGCTCCCGGGCGAGCTTGCGTTCCTGCTGGAAGTGCGACTTGATCTCAGTCGCATAGATCTCAAGCTGGCGCTCTTTGATCTCTCCGAACGTCTTGCGTGGTTCGTTGGTCATGGGTTCCTCACAGGCGGACTCCTACCATTGCAGCGTAACGTCCACGGCATGGCGCCGCCTGTATGCCATCCTGAGCCGCAGTTGGGTGCGCTCACGCACAGAACCACCAAACAGTCTTGGCGTTACCAGCTTTCGCGTACCGTGAAATTCAGAGCGCGCGTGGAACGGTACGTTGTTCGTTGCTTGGCGTCGCAGCCGTTCGGTAGACTGCAAGGGTTACATTGTCTAGATATCCAATTACGCGAGGTGGCCAAAGTGGGCATGGATGACCAGATGCGAGAGCGCGTCGAAGCTGCCATTAAGAGCGTTGACGCACAGTACGTCGAAGTCCACATAGAGGAAGCCTCATCCTCTGGTATCCGCTACCGAGGGCGTGAACTCGAAGAGATAGGCCGTGGCAACGCGCTTGGCGGCAGCGTTCGAGCGCTCGCCGGCGGAGGCTGGGGATTCACTTCCTTCAACGATCTGAGTGACCTCCAGGCGAAGGTTCGTATGGCAGTCGATCAAGCGCGCATCGTCGGCGGCGAGCACATCGAACTTGCCGAAGTGCCGACGGTCGTAGACCACGTTCCGGCGCGTATAGCGCTGGATCCCATGAGCGTCTCGCTTCCTGACAAGAAAGCGCTGCTCGATCAGTACGTCGAGATAATGATGGGAACCAAGGGCGTTCAGAGTTCCAGCGTCATCTACAACGACTCCAAGCGCCACATGGTGTTCGCCAACTCCGAAGGGTCGTACATCGACCAGGAACGCGTGGACGTCAACATGCGTTTGGCCGCCACTGCGCGTAATGGCTCAGAGGTGCAGCAATCGGGCACGAGCCTGGGCAGCCTCGGTGACTACTCCTTCGTGCAGACCTTGCACGAGGATGCGCAAGAGGTCGCTGAAAAGGCTGTCGCGCTTCTGAACGCGCCGACGATCAAGGGCGGCGAGTACACCGTCATCCTCGATCCGATCCTCGCGGGTGTGTTTATCCACGAAGCGTTCGGTCACCTCAGCGAGGCTGACCACATCTACGCAGAGCCCCGACTCCAAGAACTCATGCGTCCCGGTAAGTTGTTCGGTGGCAAGCACCTGAACGTCAAAGACGGAGCGACCGTTCCGCAGCCAACGTTGCGCGGCTCCTACCTCTACGACGACGAGGGCGTCCAAGGCCAGGAAACCGACCTCATCCGTGAGGGCGTGTTGGTCGGCCGACTGCACTCGCGTGAAACAGCGGCCAAGCTTGGCGAACGCCCCACCGGCAACGCTCGCGCGCTCAACTACCGCTTCGCACCCATCGTGCGTATGACCAACACGTTCATCGTTCCTGGCACCAACACGGTGGAGGACCTCTTCGAGGGCGTGGAGGATGGTCTGTACGTCAAGAACTGGTACGGCGGCATGACCAGCATGGAGATGTTCACCTTCTCCGCTGGCGAGGCCTACCGCATCCGCAACGGCAAGATCGAAGAGCTTTGCCGTCCGGTCATGCTCTCCGGCAACGTCTTTTCCACGCTTCACAACCTGGACATGGTCGGCAACGACCTCGGCATGAACGAGGGCGGCGGTTGCGGCAAAGCAGGGCAGGGCCCGCTTCCCGTCTCCAACGGCAGCCCCCACATCCGCATCCAGAAATGCTTGATCGGGGGGGCCTAGCCATCGCTACTCAAGCATCATCAGAGTCGCTCGTCGAGCGGATCCTCGCTGCCGCTGCCAGCCAAGGTGAGGAAGCTGAGGTCTTCCACGTCAGCTCCTCCAGCACGCCCGTGCACTTCGAGGCCAACCAGGTCAAAGCGGTCGACTCCAATGAATCGTCGGGCGCTGCGTTGCGCCTCATCAAGAACGGGCGTGTCGGGTTCGGCTCGTCCAGCGACCTGGGCAACATCGACTCCCTGATCTCCTCGGCGGTCGACACTTCGCCGTTCGGCGCCGAGGCGAAGTTCCAGTTTCCGGGCAAGTCCGATTTTCCTGACGTGCCCGTATTCGACTCCTCAGTGAACGAAGTTTCCCTTGAAGAGATGGTCGCGTTGGGCCAGCGGGTCGTCGACGAACTCCGAGCGTACTCGGACGAAGTACAAGTCGAGGGCGGCGTGTCCCGGTCGACATCCACCATCACCTTGCGGAACAGCCGTGGAGGCCAGTTCTCGTACCCACGCACCGGCTTTCGGATCGGCTTCGAGGGCACCGTCATCCGTGGTGAGGACATGCTCTTCACGTCCCACGGCCTCTCCAGCGTCAGGCCCATCACCGACACCGCCGAGATCGTCGAAGAGATCATCCGGCAGCTCGAGTGGGCGAAACGGACCGCGACCGTCGAGACCAAGAGCATGCCCGTCATCCTCATGCCATCAGCAGTTCCTAGTATTCTGCTGAGCCCACTGTTGGCAGGTCTTGGCGGCAAGTCCGTGCTTCAGGGCACGTCGCCGCTGGCCGAGAAGCTCGGTGAGAAGATCGTCGACGAACGCTTCACGCTGATTGATGACTCCACGCTGCCGTGGATCCCTGCCAGCAGCCCCAGCGACGACGAGGGAGTCGCCAGTCGACGCCTGCCGTTGATAGACAAGGGTGTCGTCGGAACATTCCTCTACGACCTCCAAACCGCTGGCCTCGCTGGCACCCAGAGCACTGGCAGCGGCGAACGTGGACTCGGCTCCTTGCCGGGGCCATCGGCGGGTGTCCTCCTGGTTGGTGAAGGCGACACCTCGCTTGATGACATGATCGCCGGTATGAGCGAGGGGCTCATCGTCGAGGGGTTGTTGGGCGCGGGGCAAAGCAACGTGCTCGGTGGCGATTTCAACGCCAACATCTTGCTGGGCTACAAAGTCGAGAACGGCAATGTCGTGGGTCGAGTGAAGAACACGATGCTCTCAGGCAACGCCTACAAAGCGTTGAATAATCTCATCTCCGTAGGCAGCAACGGCCGTTGGGTGCGTGGCGGGTTGTTTACTCCCGCGATTGCTCTGGCCGATGTGTCGGTCTCCGCGAACGGATAACGTTTCAATGTCGCTTTCGGAATCCATGGAAGAGTTGCGAAACCTGGATCACGAGGTCACCTCGGCGGGCTTGGAGCAACTGAGTGGCCTGGTTGGCGACGACGACAGAACGTTCAAGAGCGCCTGGGGTGCCATCCCCGCCGAACGTCGGCTCGAACTTGTTGGTCGCCTCGTTGATTTGGCCGACGATAACGCTGAACTCGATTACCACTCGGTGTTCTGTCACGCCCTAAGTGACGAGGAACCGGGGATTCGTGAGCGTGCCACGTCCGGGCTATGGGAGACCGATGATCGCCGAACCATCCCACTTCTCATCGACCGACTAGAGCACGACTCCGTTGATGAGGTGCGTGCGGCCTCCGCCCAGGCGCTCGGGCATTTCGCCGTCCTGGCTGATCGTGGCAAGCTCGCGCCCCGTGATGTGACCCGTGTCTGGGAGGCACTCAAGGCCTCTGTCGACGACGAAGACGAACCGATCATGGTTCGGCGGCGGTCGCTGGAGTCGATCGCATCTTTCCGCGCTCCTGAAGTCAGGTCGTGGATACAGTGGGGCTTCGACCACCCTGAAGCCATGCTACGGCAGAGCGCACTGTTCGCCATGGGGCGTAGCGGTGACCTGGCCTGGATGGAAATCGTCCTCGGTGAGATGGAAAGCGATGACCCCGCCATGCGCTATGAAGCAGCGAACGCTGCTCGTGAGTTCGGCGAGGAGGACGCGCTGCCTGCGCTTACTGATCTGATCCACGACATCGACTCGCAGGTTTCACTATCGGCGCTACACGCGATCGCCGGTATCGGCGGTTCCAAGGCTCGTGGACTATTGCGCACTTACGCGAATTCCGCAGACGACCCTGTCGTCCAGGACGCCGCTGCCGAGGCGCTTGAAATATTGGAGGCGGACGCCGCTGATTTCTCCATGATGAAGCTACCTGGCGAGCCTGAGCTAGACCAGGACCCGGATCAGGATCAGGACGAGGACGACGACGATGACTTCTAAACTATCGATCCGCGAGGCAATGTCGGCTGGCGGCGTGGTCTACCGCGAAGATGCAGGCGCGCTATTGATCGCTCTCTGCGGTCGCACACGCACAGGAACCTGGAACCTGCCCAAGGGCACGCCTGACGACGGCGAAACGGTCGAGCAAACGGCACTTCGGGAGGTTAAGGAAGAGACCGGACTGGAAGTCGAGATCGAGAGCCAGTTGGGCCACATCGAGTACTGGTTCACTCGGGAATCGAAGCGCTTCCACAAATTGGTGCACTTCTTCCTGATGGGGGAGCGTGGTGGCAGCTTCGACCTGCATGACCCCGAGTTCGACGTAGTTGAGTGGTTCCCCGCCGTGCAGGCGATACGGTCATTGACGTTCGAGGCTGAGGCCGACATCGTTCGCCGTGCGATCGAGGCGTTGGCCACCAGGAGTTCGGGTGATGTTTGAGGTTGACGGCGTGATCGTGGGCACGAAAGTGGTGCTGCGCCCAAAGCAGATCGAAGACGCTCCAGATGACCACCGCTGGAGGCAGGACGCCGAACTTGCCGAACTCGACGCTGCATCAGTGCTACGTCAGGGGCTAGATGATTTCACGCACGATCTCGCAACTGAGATCAAATACCCCACTCCATGGGTCAAGCGGTTCGGGATCGATAACCTGGAAGGCCGACACATCGGCAATTGCATGGCCTACGACATCGACTCCATCAGCGGGCAAGCGGAAATTGGCATCCTCGTTGGCGAACGCGACCACTGGGATGGCGGGTATGGACGCGAGGCATTCAAGCTGCTGATCGACGAGTTGTTCAAAACCGAGTCGATGAGCAGACTCTACCTACACACGCTACGGTGGAATGCACGGGCGCGTCGCGCGTTCGCAGGCTGCGGGATGCGCGAGGTGGGCCCTGATCCTCGTGGCGGCCACGACTTTATTCTCATGGAAATCACCAGGGCCGAGTGGGGCGCACAGCGCCAACAGGAATTCCAGCGCACGGAAGAAACCAACAGCGCCGACTAGCCGCGTGCGCTAGTGCGTTGGCAACGCGACGACCGCCTCACCAGTCGTGGTCACGCTCCCCGCACCGTTGGTCATCGCGATCTCACATCGCACCGTCCGTGCTGCCTCATCCTTCTCGACGACCTTCGCTGAGCACGTCAGCGTGTCGCCGGGGACATCCATGTCACGGTATCTGACCGAGAATGATTGAAGCGATCCCTCTGCACCCATCCAGTCCGTCACCACCTGAGCGATCCAGGCACTCTTGAGCGCGCCGTGGATGATCACGCCGGGCAATCCCTGGGTGATCGCGAAATCCTTGTCATAGTGAATCTCGTAGAAGTCGCCTGACGCGCCCGCATACTGCACGAGCTGTCGGGGAGTTGGCCGCTTGACCAGAGCCGGGAGCTCGAAGCCAACGTTGATGTCGTCGATGAACGGCTGCTCACTCACGCTGGCACCCCCATTCGGATCACTGTGTTGCGTTGTGTTGCTACTGTTTCGCCGTGCTGGTTCACGTACTGAGTCACGTACTCCGCGATGAGCATGGCCCCCATCTTTCCCTCACGCTCCTTGATCGAGTCGAGCGTCGTAGCTATCTCTACGGTATCGCCGGTGTGCACCGGAGTGCCATAGATCCACTCGCTACCGCCGTCCAGCGCGCGTGGCACTGAATCAGCGTCGGGCAGGTCGGGCACCGCGCGCCCCAGCGACCTCAGGAACGTTGGGGGGGCGATGTCGGGGTACGCAGGATTCGCGTCGCCGATGGCCTCTGCGAACCGCAGGACGGCGCCTCGTTCGATCGCCGCGGTCTGGCGTTCCCCGACCTTGCCGACGGCGGCCTGCATTGCGGAAGTGATGATTGAAGGGGTGGTCATGATTGCAACTCCAGGCTCGGAGCCTAGGGGCTGATATCAGTGAGTGTCAAGCTGTTGGATGCCGCCAAGAAAACACGATGAATTCTCACCCAGAAGGATGGTTGACAGCACCATGGTGCGGCTGTAACGTTCCAATGTCAGTTGAGCCACATTGCCAGCAAAGTGGCATTTGAGCGGTTGAACAAGAGATCCAAGACGGTAAACGGTGACGCTGGGCCTCTCCAGTCCCAACACTCCGTAGTACCGCCCATCAAGCCCTTCCTATTCGGAAGGGCTTTTCTTTTGAAGAACTACCGGAATATGCCTAGGGTTCGTCCGCACCATGCTCGAACCCTAGGTTCACTGATACCCAAACCTTGCCTGTGGCGGTACGGAAGTACGCACCGGTTGATTGCGGAGGCGAAGACAACGCACGCAGCAGGTCTATCAGATCCCCCGCCCGGTACTGCGCGTCCACGTCTATCTCACTGATGACGTCCACGTCGCGCACCCGGTGGAGCGTGCCCTCGCCTGAATCCTGGGGTGTCGGTGGCGTGCCGGAACGCACCGCCGCCCAACCTGACCGCGTCACGTCTACGCAGGCTTGCTCCAGCTTCACGCGCAGCGACTCGCCCGTGTCCCACGCCTCAACCGTTACCTGCAGGCGTTCCACGATCGGCCCCGTGTCCACGCCATCATCCATGTAGTGGAGCGTTGCGCCCACAGGCGTGCCATCGAGGATGCTCCAGATCTGAGCGTTACGGCCTCGGTTGTAGGGCAGGTAGCCAGGGTGAACGTTCACGACCCCGCGAGGGAAAAGCGTGAGCACTGCTTGCTTCAATATCACGCCGAACAGCGCAGAGAACCCTATGTCAGCGTTGAGCTGTTGGAGAGTCTCGATGGTGCCCGGTTCTCTGAGAGCACTTCCACTGAACACCAACTCTGGCGGAAGTCCGCTCTCCGCGATCAGCTCATCGCCCAACCTGCGCTCATTCTCATCGTGAAGAACCAACGCAGCGATCTGCTCGCCTTCGGCTTGCAGCAAGCGAAGGACATCAAGGGCGACCGGACCATTTCCGAAGTAGACGATACGCATAGCTTTAGGCGCATCGTACCGCAACTGACCGTGTCAGCCTGTATAGGGCGCCGCGCCGTTCACAGCTTTTTCACGCAGCAGTCCGCCCCTTTTCACGGCGCGCGCACGGCCTTGGAGGAGGATGGGATGCACGTTCCGGTTACGACACGCCGTACACGACAGGGAGGTTCATATGCTGACCAAAGAGATGAACGATCGTTTGACCAAGGTAGGCCCAGGCACGCCGATGGGCGAGCTCATGCGGCGCTACTGGCACCCCATCGCCGGAAGTTCCGCCCTCAACGATGACACGCCAACCAAAGAGATTCGCCTGCTGGGAAAGGATCTCGTCCTGTTTCGTAGTGCTGCTGGCAAGATCGGCCTCATCGAGCCGAGTTGCCCACACCGCAAGGCGAACATGTCCTACGGGATTCCTGAACCCGAAGGGATCCGCTGTCCATACCACGGCTGGTTGTTTGACGAGACTGGCGCTTGCGTGGATCAACCATCCGAACCGGCTGGCAGTCGCTTCAAGGACAAAGTGCGGATGAAGTCCTACCCAGTTGAAGAGCTTGGTGGCTTGATCTTCGCGTATATGGGACCGGCGCCCGCGCCCGTATTGCCCCGCTACGACATCCTAGTTTGGCCTGGAACCCGCAAGGCGTGGGCGGTTGAATTGCCCTGCAACTGGCTCCAATGCCAGGAGAACTCCCTAGACCCGATCCACTTCCAGTGGCTGCACCGTTACTACGGCGGCTGGGTGATGAACCGCAAGATGCCCGCGGATCAGCGCGACCAGTTCAACCGCGCAACGGCCTCTCGAGGCCAGGCCCACAAGCTCATCGGCTTTGAAAAGACCGACTACGGTGTGATCAAGCGCCGGTTGGTGGGCGACGAAACCAAGGAAGACGAATGGTGGAGTATCGGGCACGCGGTCTTGTTCCCGAACATCCTGCGCGTCGTGAATAACTTCCAGTTCCGCGTGCCGCTTGACGACACGCACACGTTGCACTTGGTGCTGGAGCACGAGCACGCCAAGCCTGGCGAGACGCCGGATTCCTACGTGCCCTACACCGAGCATTCCGTGTACGACGAAAAAGGTCGCTACCGTGACGACTATGTGCTCGGCCAAGACCAGACAGCGTGGGCGATTCAAGGCCCCGTCTCGGATCGCACCACAGAGGCTCTGGGCGCTACCGACGTCGGCATCATCCTGTTCCGTCGTATGCTGGATGAGGAGGCGCGCGTCGTCGAAGAGGGCGGTGACCCCATGAACGTGCGTCGCGAGGATGAAGAGATCATCATCCTGCCTGTGGAGCACTACCAGTACCCCGGATACGAAGGCACCGGCGGCCCGTTCAAGGCCCATGCTCCGCGTGACCCCGATGTCGTCGCTGTCCTATCCGGCAGCGGCACAGATCTACCGGAGCAGGAAGCGCTAGGCAAGGCCACCGTCACCGAGATGTCTTAAGCGCCTACCGGCGATATCGGACGCGACAAATCCGATACAGAAGGGCCCCGGCTGATCAGCCGGGGCCCTTCTTGCGTTACCGTTCTTTTCGTTGCGGCTACCTGGCCTCATCTTTCAGATGAAGCGGGCAACTGATCCCTAGACCGAAGAACTACGCTTCCTCGACGACCAAGACCTGAGCGTTGAGTTTCTTCGCGTTCTCGTCCTGCTCGGGCATCTCGACAACTTTGTAAGTCTTGTCGGTGGTGATGCTCTCACCAACCTTCGGTGCTGCATCCACGTTCGTCTCGTCGATGTACGTGCCATCGTCTGCGACTAGCCAAACCAACATAATCGAGCCTCCTGTTCTGCAGGCCAGGCAGTGCGCCCGGCCCCATAGCTCACATTTTCATTGCGTCGATACGCATCATCCCTCACAAGCCGGTCAAATTCCAGCCCTAGCCCGTTACCCGCCGACTAACACGTTTGCGGAGCGCCCGGTGGCACCGTAGAATCTACGTGTCGCCCGCAACGGCGGCAGTACCAGGTCAGTGACACCACCGCGTGTCGCTGAAACGCGCAGGAGTGTAGCTCAGCCTGGTAGAGCAACGGTCTCCAAAACCGTTGGCCGAGGGTTCGAATCCTTCCACTCCTGCCAATTCGTATTTCCATGTCTACCGCATGGCGGCCTGCTAAACGGCAAGTCATCGTTCATCAGATACTAGGCAATCTCCGCCTCAGTTTAGACAAAGTAGCCCCGCATTTAGCCCCAATTGCTTTTTGCATCGGGGCTTTCGCGCCCTCGAACCGCTAGCGTGATTCAAGGACGCTCGTTCACTGGG
>JAQCEV010000175.1 GCA_027618515.1 Chloroflexota bacterium
CCCGGTGGAGCAGCCTGATCACAGTACGAGGGTGATGCTCTTACACCACTTGACGGGACACGACCGAGGCCGACGACGGCTGCTGCTGCGATGGCGGGAATCAGCATGGGGTTTCAGTATAGGCGGCGCGAGCGTGGCGGAAACCTAAGGCTGCTAGTGTGGTCCGCCGGAGCCGATTGACGAGCGGATATGCCTGCTAGCGTCCTCTGAGGTACCCCCTCTTCTCTTGACTAGGAATCATGCGGGGTGTATCACCCCTGGCATTTTTACTGTGCACACTTGTCTGTTGCGTGCAGCGCGGCCTGATTCCGTTGGCTAGGAGTACATACGTGGCTGGATTGCGATTGAGCCTGATCACAGGCGCTCACGAGCGGATAATGCCCATGTTGGATGGTCGAGTGAAGGTCGAAGGAGTGGAGGAATTCCACACCACCTTTTCCGATGCATCCGTCACCTTCTGGCGCCAGTTGAACTTCGAGGAATACGAAGTCACCGAGATGTCCATGTCGTCGTACCTGATATCCAGGTCCAAGGGTGTGGATATGGTGGCGCTTCCCGTGTTCCCTACTCGCAGGTTCATGCACATGGGGCTGTCGATCAACACCGATTCGGGCGTGCAGACGGCGAGCGACCTAGCGGGCAAGCGCATCGGCGTTGGCGATTACCAACAGACGTCTGCTCTGTGGACTCGCGGCGTGCTTCAGAACGATTTCGGCGTCGACCAGTTCGACGTGAAATGGTGGATGGAGCGCAGCGAGGAGTTGAGCCACGGTGGTGCGACGAAGTTCCAGCCACCTGAGGGCATCGACTTCCACTACATCCCTGAGGACAAGAGCCTGGCGACGATGCTGGTGGGCGGCGAGTTGGACGCAGCCCCGGTTGGGCGTGCTTTCCAGCGCGGCGGCAACATCGTTGACCGCTCGACGCGGATCCGGGCGGAGGGCGGAGACTGGTCGAAGATCAGGCCGTTGTTCCCCGATGCGTTCGCTGAGGGCAAGCGCTTCTTCGATGCCCACGGTTTCATCCCTGCGAATCATATGCTGGCGATCCGTGGGGACGTGTACCGGAAGTACCCGTGGTTAGCGTTCAACATCTACTCCGCGATGTTGGAGGCGAAGAAGATCGCCGATGAGTCGCTGGCGGAGCGGGTTCCGGCGAGCATGATCTTCGGGCCGCAGTACCTGGCGAAAACTCGTGAGTTGTTCGGGCCTGACCCGTTCCCGTACGGGCTGGAAGCCAACCGCGATTTCATCCAGACGACGATCGATTACTCGTTTCAGCAGGGACTGACGCCGAAGAAAGAACGGCCAGAGGACCTGTTCGAGCAGAGCACGCTTGCTTTCTAGCAGGCTCGACAGCAGACATTTGCCGGAAGCATAGGGAGGAATATCGTGCGGATCCCATCACTACGAAAGTCATCGTTGAAGGTCATGGTTCTTGTGACCGTCTTCACGCTGCTCGTGGCAGCCTGCAGCGGCGACGACCCGACGCCGACACAGCCTGCGGCGACGGCTACACCGACGGCGACGCTTGCGCCAGGGGTACCGACTCCCACGCCAGCACCTCCGACGGCGACGCCGACGCGCGCTCCCACGGCGACGCCGGTTCCGAACCTGGAGGAGCTCGCCCGTGAGCACTTCTCAGGCAAGACCATCACTGTCCTCGTCGGTTACGGTGCGGGCGGCGGTCAGGACAACAACGCTCGCAAGACAGCGAAGTACCTTGGGAAATACATCCCGGGTAACCCGCGCGTGATCGTCCAGAACAAGGATGGCGCGGACAACTTGCTCGCAGGCCAGGCGGCCTGGGCGCGCAAGTCTGACGGACTGACGATGGTGTTGATCAACAACGTCCGCACCCAGAACCAAGCGATCTCCGGGCAGCCTGAGCCTGGGTTCAACCTGTTCGAGGCGACATACTTGGGCAACGTCCAGATCTCGACGCCAGGAACGTCCGCAACCTTGTGCGCACGTGGCGATGTCGCGACGAACTGGGCTGAGCTCTTGGCTGCTGCCGCTGATGCAGGGCGGCCGCTGCGTGCTGGCGTGTACCGCGCCGGATCGTGGGGCGCGATCCTGCCCAAGTACTTCGACATCCCCGTGAAGCCTGTTCCTGGTTTCACGGGCACCGCTTCGATCATGCAGGGCATCGACCAATCCGAGCTTGAGGTGCTGGTTGACGCCTGCACTTTCGACCAGATCAGCCGTCTCCGTCCTGAGTGGATCGAGGACGGGTCAATCATCAAGCCCATCGTGAACTACCAGGGGCTCGACCTCGCCCCGGCAGCGCCGATGTACGAAGGCGCAGGCTGGGACTACCCGCCCACGTTGGATGAAGTGATGGACCTGACCGATTTCCAGGCGCGACTCCTCGCGGTTGCAAAGGACATGGGGAGCCTCGTGACCCACCCGTGGGTCATAAAGGGCGACACGCCGGACTTCATCCAGCAGACGTTGATCAAGGCGCTGGAAGACGTGACCAAGGATACTGGGTTCATCGCCGACATGGCGGTGGTGACCCGGATCGCTGGCTACACGCCAGGTACTGACTACGCTCGATACCGCGACGGCGTCGCCGATGCCGCAGCAGGTGATCTCGCACAGGCCGTGAGGGACTTCGCGGGTATCGTCGACTAGACCGAAGAGACTACGAGTGGCGGCCGAC
>JAQCEV010000176.1 GCA_027618515.1 Chloroflexota bacterium
TCATATTCCTGCTCCTTGTTGTTACGGGCACATCATGCCCGACCGGAGCAGGGAATCCACTTATCCCCACTGTTCAGTTTTCCGGAGCCACCTCTAACCGCCCTCCCTCTCCAACAAACCGCAAGAGTGACAACTGCCCGTAGCGCCATCGCCCCCCTTCGGGCTATCGTGTTCCCGGACGACCTACGTAACCCACGTACCAGCGCCCCGACGAGACGAACGCAACTCCTCGGGGCGTTCGTCGTTAACAGGCGCGACCACTCAGAGGCAAACGGACCCTTTTGGACCGATTTGGACCCGCACCCGAGGGCGAGCATCGACCTGCTAGACATACGAACTTCCACCGAGCCAGGAGCAAATGAAGCCAAATGAGTCCATTTGAGTCCACCCCCCTAGGCGATGCCCATGTATCCCAGGAACGATCAACCGTCTGCCTCCCGCCGACCAGAGGCAAAACGCCAGGCCCATTCCCGCTCGTCATGATTCATCTGCCACCAAAGAGGCGCAGAAAGTGCTCAACCAATGGTCAAAACGGCTCCCGCCCCCAACAGAGTGCAGAAGCACTCCTCCGCCGAGCGCGAGGGAGCGCCGAGCGACCTTTAGTCCGGCGGCGAAGCCAAGAGATCCGAGGGCGAGCCCCGACCTGCTACACGTTTTGCCTATCAACGAGCCCGGGCTTGACGGAACAGAACGTGCGTTCTAATATGCCTGTCACTCAGAACAACTGTGCTGATTACCATGCATCAACTAACAACGTACCAATCAGAAATCGCCCGCGCCGTCCTCGACAGCGTCTTGAACGAACGCGGCCTCACATTCACCGTTGAAATTGCCCGAGGCGGCGGCGTTCGCGAACTTTCAGCGCAGATCGAGCACCTACTCCTCACCCTGCACCTGAACGACGGCGCAAACCTCCTGCGTATCGCACCTCCCGGCTCAGCCGACACCCGTGAACGAGTGGTCGAGGCCCTCCAGGAAGGCGCACCAGAAGGACTTTGGGCTGCAGAGCGCAAGTCCGTACGGCTCGGACGCTCAACCCTCCGGTTCCTGACCACGGACGAACTTGGGCCCGCGATCCTCCATCACGGCCTCGGCCTCATCGAGGTCGCCGATGCCCAGATGGTCTCTGAGCAGGTTTTCGAGAGCTGGATTCGCCCCCTCGGTGACATCGCCGGCGCAACGACCGTCCTCTACGGCCAGCCTCTCAATGGCGAAACCCCCTTCGAGCTCACCAAGCAACGCAATCGCGAAGCGGAAGTTCGAGACGGCATCACGCGTCACTTCCGTGTCGCCTCCGACGAAGTCGCCCTGGCCCTCCCCGAGTTCGCCCGTGAGATGGCTGAGGAACGTGCCCGCCTGGGCAGCGAGCACCCCGAATTCCAGAGTGCTTACCTCCTCCGCCCCACCATCGGCGGCGCGCCCTTGCTGGCCACCGACCACCTCAACACCATCGAGAGTGGCTGCCGCACCCACGAGCCCAACGGCTCCAGCGACATCGTCGCCTCGGTGATCGCCACACGCCTTCCGGATGCCGAGCGGGTCTCGGTCGCCCAACTCTTCGCGAGCCCCACGGCAACCGCCGTCGTAACGATCGCTACCCGTACCCCAGATAGTGACTTGCACGTCATCGAACACCGATGGGTCGAAGCGGTTACCCCCGAGATGCTCGCCAAACGTGTCGCCAAGATCCTCGCCGAGTGGCAGCCCGTGCGCACCGTCGCAGAGGACGGCACATCCCAGCGCACCGGACTCCACGACCGACATGCGAACGCCTTCCGCGATGCACTGACCCAAGCGATGGGCTTCACGCCGATCGCCTGGGTTCGCAGCGACACCGCAAGCGACTCCCGGCGTTTGACCGACCTCCTGGCCGCGCTGCACACAGGTCGCCTCACCACCTACCGATTCGACGGCTCTCCCGAGCATCGCGCGCTGCGCCATGAACTTGCCACCGCCGAGATCGAGTACACCGACGGGCTGCTCACTACGAGCGTGCCAGCCGGAGAAGAAGGATTCCTGCGTGGGCTCATGCTGATCGTGCGGACAACCGCCGCCGTTCAGAGACCCACCGAGATCGCAATGGTGACCAAGGAAACAGCACTCGCGTCCTGACCCCGTCCAAATGCCTGAATACCCGAAGCACTAGCAGATACGAACGAATTGCCGACTAATGAAGGAATGACAGGAGGGAGACCGAAATGCGCAGTTACACCTACCCCAAGACCCAACGCCGCCGCCACGATCCCGCGCTCGATGGACTACCCGAGCAGGTCCACTATGCCGACACAGGGTGCGAAGTGTCAGCATCATGCCTCAGTTGCACGCTCCCGCAGTGCAAATTCGACGACCCCACCTGGTACCGGGCCTTCCGCCGCCAGGGAAGGGATCTCGAACTGCAGGACGCCCGAGAAGCCGAGAAGCTGAGCGTTTTCCAGGTAGCGAAGCGGTTCCACATCAGCCCCCGAACGGTGCACCGTGCCCTGAGGCGCGTGCAAGACCCCGTCCCCATGCCCGTCGCCGTCGCGAGCTGAGCCACCTGCTCACTTGCCACCGGCATACCAACAGAGTGCTTGTTTCCAACAACAGAACGGGCCGCCCTGCCCAGGGCGGCCCGTCGA
>JAQCEV010000069.1 GCA_027618515.1 Chloroflexota bacterium
CCCTCCTCTGCCGGGGGCACGGGGGAGTCCCCCGTAGCTCTTCTTTTTTATCCCCCTTCCTGGCCCAAAGCCTGACTAGGAAGGGGCTAGGGGATGGTCGAAACGTCGGTCAATGATGCGAATGCTCCATCGAGAACCCTCCAATCAACAAACCCACCGCCGAACCTCGGCAAAGCGTATAGTCACCGCCACAACTAGCTGTAGGAGAACGTCATGACCCTCTCAGCACAACGCCTCGACCACTGGACCCTCGTCACTAGCGATCTGGCACGCACACGCCAGTTTTACACCGACGTCCTCGACGCCGAGCCTCTCAAGCGCGCATTTCCCGCAGGAGTCACCTTCGGAGGCACCACCATCGACTTCTTCCTGGAGAGCGACTCCGACCACCCATCGCCGGGATCAGACCACCATGCCTACACCATCGCACTCCAAGATTTCGACCCGTGGGCTGAACGCCTACGCACGAATGGCGTAGAGGTGGAATTCGCCAACTTCGGGCGCACCCGAATGTCTATGCTGTTCGACGACCCCGACGGCTACCACTTCGAGCTGGTGGTCTCCATGGAGTCAGAAGAGGTAGCAAAACGCGAGCTAGAGAAACGGGGCATCCAACCAAGGCGCGGGCAAGGCCCACGCTAGACTCGCCCGCTGAGCACCTGACCGCAGAAAGTTCAAGGAGAAACCATGGGTGACCTACTCAAAGGCCGCGTAGCCATCGTCACAGGCGGCGGACGCGGACTCGGTCGTGAACACGCCATCGCCCTCGCAGCCGAAGGCGCATCAGTCGTCGTCAACGACCTCGGCGTCGAGCGCGACGGCACGGGTGGCGCAGCCGGCCCCGCTGACGAAGTCGTGGCCCTGATCCGCGAAGGCGGCGGCGAGGCCGTCGCCAACTACGAGTCCGTCGCCGACTACGACGGCGCTGGTCGCATCGTCGCAGCCGCCATCGACAACTACGGCAAGCTCGACATCCTCGTCAACAACGCCGGCATCTTCCGGCACAGGCTCTTCTGGGAGATGTCCGAAGAGGACTGGGACAACGTCATCAACGTCCACCTCAAGGGCACCTTCAACACCTGCCACCACGCCGCGCCGCTCATGATGGCCCAGGGCTACGGCCGCATCATCAACACCACGTCCAGCCAGTGGCGGAACCCCGAAGGCCGCGCCAACTACGGCGCAGCCAAGGGCGGCATCGTCAGCCTCACCTGGGCGCTCGCATTCGAACTCCGCAACCACGGCATCACCGTCAACGCCATCGCCCCCATGGGCGCAACGCGAGCCTTCGGCGACAACAGCTACCGCGACATGCTTGCGGACGCAGGCCTCGACCGCAAGAAAGATCCAGCAGAGCAGGGCTCCAACCGCGCCGCGCCTGAATTCGTCTCCCCAACCGTCGTCTACCTGGCCACCGAGCAGGCCAAGGACATCAACGGCATCGTGTTCAGGGTCGGCTCAGGCAAGGTCGGTCGCTACAGTCACCCCACCGAGATGAACACCATCTACCGCGACTGGAAGACCGAAGGCACCTGGCCCATCACCGAACTCGAAGCCCTGCTCCCCAACACCCTGCTCGCAGGCGACACCAAAGCACCCTTCATCCCCTAACTATCAGCCTTGTCATCCCGACAGGCGGCCACCAACGGGCGGCGAAAAAGAGAAGAATCATGGGCGAATACCTGAAAGACAAAGTAGCGATCGTCACCGGCAGCGGACGAGGCATAGGCAGAGCCCACGCCATTGCCCTCGCAGCCGAAGGCGCCAAAGTCGTCGTCAACGACCCTGGCGTCGAGCGCAATGGCACCGGTGGCACGCAAGCCCCCGCCGACGAAGTCGTCGCGTTGATCCGCGAGAACGGCGGAGAGGCCGTCGCCGATTACCACTCCGTCGCAGACTTCGGCCAGGCCGAGGCGCTGATCCGCACCGCCACCGACAACTACGGCAGGCTCGACATCCTCATGAACAACGCGGGAGTCTCTCGCGATGGCCTGTTCCACCAGATCAACGAAGCCGACTTCGACACCGTCGTTGGCGTGCACCTCAAAGGCACCTTCAACACCTGCCGCCACGCCGTTCCCATCATGATGGAGCAAGGCTCGGGCCGCATCATCAACACCGCATCCAGCCAGTGGCGCAACCCAGAAGGCCGCCCCATCTACGCGGCAGCCAAAGGCGGCATCGTCAGCCTCACCTGGGATCTCGCCTTTGAACTGCGCAACCATGGCATCACGGTCAACGCCGTCGCCCCCATGGCCCAGACCCGCGCCTTCGACGACTACCGCCACCCCCAGATGCTCGCCGACGCAGGCCTCGCCGCGAAAAAGGCAGGCGACGAACTCACCACCGACCGTCCTGGAGGCGAGCACGTCTCACCCATCGTCGTCTACCTCGCCACAGACCTCGCAGCCAACGTCACCGGCCTCATCTTCCGATCAGGCTCCGGCAAGATCGGCGTCTACTCCCACCCCACAGAGGTACGCACCATCAACAAAGACTGGCGCACCAAAGGCAAATGGACCATCGAAGAACTCGCCAAACTCCTCCCCTCCAGCCTCCTCTTCGACGGCTCCCGCGCCCCCTTCATCCCCGCGTGAGTCGCCCCTACCCGGAGCTCCCAGCGACCTTTAGTCCTGCGGCGAAGCCATGAGATCCGAGAGCGAGCCCCGACTTGCTACACGACCTGCCTACAATCGAGCCCGGAGCACCCGGAGCGCGCAGCGACCTTTAGTCCGGCGGACGAAGTCCATGAGATCCGAGGGCGAGCCCCGACTTGCTACACGACCTGCCTACAATCGAGCCCGGAGCACCCGGAGCGCCGAGCGACCTTTAGTCCTGCGGCGAAGCCATGAGTTCCGAGGGCGAGCCCCGACCTGCTCCACGACGTGCCTACAATCGAGCCCGGAGCACCCGGAGCGCCGAGCGACCTTTAGTCCGGCGGCGAAGCCAAGAGATCCGAGAGCGAGCCCCGACCTGCTACACGATTTGCCTAGAATCGAGCCCGGGGACCCGTCTAGCTCGCAGCCTCGCCGAACTCGCGAGCCAGGAAGCTCGAAGGCCCGTTGCTCTCAAGGTCACGCAACGCCTCAAGCACCGCCGCCTGCGCGATGTCCTCGCGATTCACCTTGCGCACCCCGTGCTGCCTGCGCAAGATCCGCCGGATGTCCTCGACAGCCTCAACGGCCTCGGGTTGGAACCGGTACGTCACCTTCACGCGCTCCTTGGGCTCTTCCTCCGCCTCGTGCAGTGCGTTCAGTTCAGCCGAAACCTCTTCGGTCGTTCGGAGGATCGTGCGTCGTCCGCGACTCTCGAGTTCCGGGAACACGAACGCAGGACGCTTAGACTTCGCCATTGATCACCTCCTCAGCCACCTTCTGATACTGCTTAGCGCCATCCAGGTCCTTACGCCAAATAACCAACGGAGTCTGATATCCAGGCGCTTCTGCGAACCGGACCGACTGCTTGATCACCTGCGGGAAGAGGTGCAGTCCCTCGCGCTCGCAGAACTCGCGCAGGTACTCGTAGACCTCGCGACTGTTGATCGTCCGACCGTCGTAGCGCGTGGCGAGGATTCCCATGATCTTCAAGCCAGGGTTCGTCACTTCGCGCACGTTCTCCAGCGTGTCCAACAGCATCCGGAGACCGCGCAGCGCCATGTACTCGGCAGAGATCGGGATCAGCACCTTGTCTGCCGCCGTCAGGCTGTTCACCGTCAGGATTCCCAACGAAGGCGGCGTATCAATAACTATGTAATCGTACTTGTCGAGCACCGGCTTCAACTTCCGCTGCAGCACCGTCTCCGCTGCCAACGCCTGCTTCAACTCGATCTCCGCGCCAGCTAGGTCGATGTTCGCTGGCGCCAGGTCGAAGTCGAACGCCGTGGGCACCACCACGTCCGCGATGCCCACCTCCGGCTTCACCAACGCGTCGTAGATCGATCGCTCTAGCGCCTCCGTGTCCATGCCCAGACAAACCGCGCAACCGCCTTGTGGATCCATGTCCACCAGCAGCACGCGTTTGCCCGCCAGCGCGAGAAGAGCCGTGAGATTAACTGCCGTGGTGGTCTTAGCGACCCCACCTTTTTGGTTTGCTACCGCAATGATCGTCGGCTGTGATGCGCCTGCCATAAACTCGTGTCCCTACGCAGGGACCCTCCGCTACACCTGAGTTCGAACTGGAACGACGCGTAACCTATTCCCCAGCAAGCCCGATGTCAAGATTTGTTGCAAACTGTTTTGCCAGCAAACTGGCGTCTGCATTGCGGTGACTCGTGCCGTATCATGCCCGTAGCAGACAGTTTGGCCGTTTGGAGAAGCCGTCATGCCACTCATTCCTAAGTGCATGAGCACTCAGCATCCGGACAACGCATCGCCGCCTCCGTTCGCCATTGGCGGCGTCATCAAGGGCGAGGGCGAGATATTCGAAGCCCTCGATGTCTTCGGTATGGGCTGCGATGAGCAGATGTGGGATTCCGAGGGCAAAGACGTGGATGGGCAAGTTGTCCAGAAACTGCTCTCCAACTACCCCGACTTCTTCCGCAACGAGCGCCGACTCGGCACCGATTGCACCATCACTCTCCGCGTGCCCAATCCGGCCATCGAGATCGGGATGCGCAAGTCCATGGTGGAGGCGCTCCACAGCATCCCCTCAGCCTGGGATGTCGCCCACAGCTTCTACGGCGACTCTATGGATGCGCCTATCCAAGAGGTCATCCTACCCATGACAACCACCGGCGAAGAGGTCGCCCTCATCGCCGAGTATTACGAGCGGTTCGTCGTCGGCCAGGAAAACCAGGCCATGTCCGGCGGTCGGCGCGTCAAAGACTGGATCGGCGAGTTCAACCCCAAGAAGATCCGCATGATCCCCCTCATCGAGGACCTTGAGCAGATGCTCGCCGCCGACACCATCGTCCGCGACTACTGCCGGGGGCGCGACCTACCGTACCAGCGAGTCTTCCTCGCCCGCAGCGATCCCGCTCTCAACTACGGCATGGTCGGCGCTGAACTCATGCTCCAGGTCGCACTCCAGCGACTCGACCGCCTGAGTGTGGAGCTTGGCATGCCCATGTACCCCATCATCGGCACGGGCTCCGTCCCGTTCCGTGGGCACCTCACGCCCCTGAACCTAGACAGGGCATTCGCCGAATACCCCAGTATCCAGACCTTCACCGTGCAGTCCGCATTCAAGTACGACTACTACCCCGACGACGTGCGCCAAGGCATCCAGCGGATCCTCGGCCACGAGCAAGCCCCCGCCAAGCCCATCGACGAAGCTCGTGCTCGCGTGATCATCGACAAGTTCTCCGCCGAGTACCAGGAATGCGTGCGCAAGCTGGTGCCGTACATCACTAAAGCCTCTTCCACTATCCCCCGCAGGCGCGATCGCAAGCTACACGTGGGCCTGTTCGGCTACGGTCGCTCCCTCGCTGGCTCCAGCGACGTGACGCTACCTCGTGCCATCGCCTTCGCTGCGTCGCTCTACTCCATCGGCGTGCCACCCGAGATCCTCGGCATGACCGCCCTCGACGAAGACGACCTTGCCTTCGTGCGCGAGATTTACCCCAGCCTCGACGATGACCTCGCCGTCGCCGCGACTTACGCCAACGAGACACGCGTCCGCGCCTTGCTCGGCGACGCCTACTCCGATGTCGTCCTCAGGCATGGGCGCTCGATCGACCGTGTCCACGAAGGCCTCACCAGTGCTATCTGGGCTGGCCTCCAGCGGGATGGCCACGCCCAAGTCCCCCACTACGTGGAAGAAGCCGCACGCCTACGTCAGTTCCTGGGGTAGGCGATTAGGGCCAGCGCTCGGCGCCTGGCCCTAATCGGCGGCTACCAGCTCGTACACCCACCGCACGCGACAAGGTGTCGATCCCTCGCACCGCAGCCCGTCGACGGTCGCCGAGATCTGGAGCGTATCTCCCTCTTTTCCAGCCTTGGCGACGAACGAGTAGAACTCGGTGCGGCCATTCTCGCCGCCTCGCGGGTCGAGCGTGATGGCTGGGCCCGTGGCCGGGTACGGCGCAGTGAACGTCCAGCGGTAGCCGGGGCCGACTGTGCCGGTCGTGATTGCAGTGCCTGTCACGTTGATCGTGTACGTCTCGCCTATGGCCAATACCGACGGGGGCGGCGTGAACGCGAACTCCATCGAGACCGTGTTCACCTCTTCCCCGTAAGCGACGTGGCGTGAGGTCAAGTGCATGCTGGATCCAGTTGCTACGATCTGCCAGAACGCCCCTGCTTGACCCTCCTCACCCCGAGCTTCAGACGGCAGGATCGTCGTTTCCTGCACCTTCCATTCAAGCGTCGGCTCGGGCGGCTCCAGTCCTCCCTTTTCAACCACCTCGACCACCAGCCTGTCCGTGCCGGTCATCTTGAATAACTGGTCGGTCACGACCACCGTCACAAGGTGGTCTCCCGTCTCGTCGAAAGTGTGGAAGAAGGAACTCGTTCCCTTCGACACATCGAACGTCTCGCGCTCAACCGTGCCGTCGTGGAAATCCCACACGACCTCGTATCGACGGATATCCGAAAGGATGTCAAACGCGATCTCTTTCAGGCTCTCGTCCAGGCCTGCAATCCTCGGCGTGACGAAATCCGGTGCGTCAAATTCGGCCGCGAACGACAGCGTTTCACCTTCTTCAACCTGGATGCCGACAGCGGGATCGAGGAGATTGACAGCGATGTGTTCTGGATCACTCCACGTCCATTCAACCGTCGTCGCCGCGCTGCTTTCACGTCCCTCTGTGTCCGCGACAATGGCGATCACCGCGTGAACACCAGGTGGCCGTGGCTTCACGTTGAAACTCACCGATTCGACTCGAGCGACCAACTCGTCAGACCGGCTGACCTGGGCTGACGCTGCCGTATTCCCCAGCTCAAGCGTCACATCGTACGCAGGCGTCCCACCGCCCGCTCGATCTCACGGGCATCAAGCCCGGATGCCGTCAGCGTCGCGGCGATCGCTTCGTCCGACGCCTGCTCCGAGTCCACCAGCACGCCGTCGCAATCGAAGATAACCAAGTCAACGCCCATCAACGCGTCCCCTCTTTCACGATTCTCCGTTGTCCCAAATAGCATCCGCGCGAAGGACTAGGCCACGCCGACCGTCGTTCGCGCCAGACGTCGCATATGGGTGCAGGGAGTACCCTGCCTAGTTGATGCGTTGGAAGATGGTGGAGACGCCTTGGCCGCCGCCCACGCACATCGTCACCAACCCGTGCTCTTGATCGCGGCGCGTCATCTCCTCCATCAACTTCACCGTCATGATCGCGCCGGTCGCCCCTACCGGGTGCCCCAGCGAGATCCCTGAGCCATTCACATTCACCTTCTCGATATCCATCCCCAACTCTCGCATCACGTACAGCGCCTGCGAAGCGAACGCCTCGTTCAGCTCGATCTGGTCGAGGTCATCGATAGACATACCCGTCTTCGCCAACACCTTCCGGGTCGACGGCACCGGCCCGATACCCATGATCGACGGGTCAACGCCTGACACGCCTCGGCCCACCCAGCGCAGGCGGGGCGTTAGGCCTTCAGCAGCCGCACGCTCAGCCGACATCACCACCACGGCAGCGGCGGCGTCGTTGATGCCCGCGGAATTACCTGCGGTGACCGAACCGCCGTCCTTGAACACTGGCTTCAGCTTGGCCAATCCCTCTATCGTCGTACCGGGCCTAGGGTGCTCGTCGCGACTCACCATCACCGGATCGCCACGCCGTTGTGCGACTGCCACAGGCACGATCTGGGAATCGAAGTAACCTGCGTCCTGTGCGGCCAGCGCCCGCGTGTGACTGATCACCGCAAGCTCGTCCTGCTCTGCCCGCGTCACCTCGAAGCGCTCGGCCACGTTCTCCGCCGTCACGCCCATGTGGTAATCGTAGATAGGGCAGCTCAAGCCCATCACCAGGCTATCGGTCATCGTCACATCGCCCATGCGGGGCCCGTCAAACCGATTGCCCGTCATCAGGTAGGGCGCCTGGCTCATGTTGTCCATGCCGCCTGCGACTACCACCTCAGACTCACCCGTCATGATGGCCTGCACCGCCAGATTGATCGCCTCCAACCCTGACGAGCACGCCCGATTTATCGTCATCGCGGGCACTCGATCTGGGATGCCTGCCAACAGCATCGCGCGACGAGCCGTGTAGCCCGTCTCCGCTGCCTGCAGCACGTTCCCCATGATCACCTCGTCAACCGCCTCTGGAGACACCCCAGAGCGCTCCAGCGCCGCTTTGATAGCGATCGCACCAAGATCCGACGTCCGCATATCCTTGAACGCGCCACCGAACCGGCCCACAGGCGTCCTCATACCATTGATGATCACAACTTCTTTCGGATATGCCATGGGTCGATCTCCTTTGACGTGTTCAAGCACGGAGTGCCTAGCCCGATGATAAGCCAAACGCCCCTATCCTGGAGCGCTGACTCCTGCGTTGTCATGAATTGGCGCTTTCGAGCGTGTCGGTGTGTACCTGCCTCCCAGGATGCGCACGTAAGTCAGGAACAGTACGGCGGCCCCCGTCCCCGTGTACATCAGACCAGCAGGCAGAGAAGACGCGTCAGAACCGGACCATATCCCATGCACCAAAGCCAGCAGGAACAGACCGAACGCCCCGTAGTGAAGGAGCCTCCAGAACCTCTGGCCCAGCAAGCGTCGCACGTAGAAGCTCGCCGTGATGAGCACCGCGAGATACCCAGCCCCAACGCCTGCTGCTACTGCGATCGGCTTGTATGGCGACGCGAACGGGATCAGCAGATCCCTCAGCGTGAAGCCGAACTCCACGTCGTACAGCAGAACCCACCCATGCAGCGCGATCACCGCCAGGCTGATGAAGCTCAACGTCTGGTGGATCCCCGACGTTAACGGGATCTTCACCCACTTCATCAGCAGCCGAGAACTCGTCAGCAAACCCCAGATCGTCGAAAGCGACAGCAACGCATAGGCGACCAACCCGGATGACCGGGCGAGGAACCATATCTCCTTGCCGTCGCTGGAGTACGACGCGTATGCCAGCCAAAGAGAGGCCGAGAACCCCACGATCGCAGCCGCGATCATGAGCAAGAAGGTGATGTTGAATGCCCTCACAGCACGCCTCCGTCTTCGCCAACCAGATTCATCTTCCACCTGGGCGAAAAGATCCAAGCTCCATCGTTCCCGGTGAGCAGGCCCTCAGCGCCCGAATACGCACCGATGATGTTCAGCGCTCGTGCCGATCCACCGATCAACGCGGCCTTCGCTATCACCTCGCTGGCCTCAGCGGTCGGCGCAACGACCGTTACGGCCGAAAGGTCGCTCCGCGACGGCGCCCCAGTCACCGGGTCGATGATGTGGTGCCCAACCAGGTCGCTAGCTGTGTCCCAGCGGCGGCGGTAGGTACCAGATGTCGCTACTGCCCCGTCGCAAACCCAGACAGCCGAGCTGATCGACGGCTACGTTACCGATCGTGGGGTTGTTCTTACCGATCAGGTTTGGGGCCTAACCCGATCATCTTGAGCGGTCGACCCCAGATGCGCATCACCCGCTTCGTGAAATACGCACGCTTACCGAACAACGTCCCCACCGCCACCAACGTCACCGAGTAGGACGGCGGTATCAGCAGCAGGTACGCTACCCGGAAGCTCCACGGCCCTGACCACAGCGAGCCATCGAGCCCCAGCAGGAGTGACAACACCAGCCTGCTCAGGAACACCGCGATAGAGCCCGTGAGGCCGAAGACCACCAGCACCAGCAAGTAATGGCGAACCTGCGGCGAGATGCGAGTCAGATTGTTAGGAGTCGGAGTCACGAGTTCTGTCGCGCCTCGCGACCAGCGAGCTTCTCCACCGCCTTGATGATCGCCTGCGTACCCTCGTCGCCCAGCCCTGCCGCCTCCACCGCCGTGAAGTACTGGCGCGCCATCGACGTCACCGCCAACGGCACGTGCGACTCCTGCGCGGCCTCTTGGATCAACCGTAGATCCTTCTGCTGTAGCTTCACCATGAAGCCCGGCGCGAAGTCACCGTTCACCATGCGTGGGCCCAGGTTCGCGAGTTGCCACGACCCCGCCGCGCCGCCCGATACCGCCTCGATCGTCTTCAGCAGGTCAGCACCCTGCGCCGACGCGAAAACCAACGCCTCCGCGACCGCCGATGCCGTGCCTGCCACCAAGATCTGATTCACCAGCTTTGTCGTCTGGCCCATGCCGGATGGCCCCATCAACGTGATGGTCTTGCCCATCGCCTCGAACACCGGCAAGCAACGATCGAACGTCGCCTGCTCGCCGCCTACCATGATGGTCAACGTACCCTGCTGAGCACCCCACGAGCCGCCGCTGACCGGCGCGTCCAGCATCGCGATGCCCTTGCTCCCCAAACGCTCCGCCAGCTCACGCGTCGCACCAGGTGCCACCGTGCTCATGTCGATCAGCACGGTACCGCTCTTCATCGAGGACGCCAGCCCGCCGTCGCCTTCGACCACCCCCAACACGTCCGGGGTGTCCGGCACCATTGTGATCACCACCGAGCACTTCTCGCCGACCTCAGCGATGCTCTTCGCCACGTCGACCCCGCCCGAAGCCAGGGCTTCCGCCCTCGCCGCCGTACGGTTATACGCCGTGACCTTAAAGCCACCCTTCACCAGGTTCAGGGCCATAGGCTCGCCCATGATCCCCGTACCGATTAGACCTATTCGTTCGTCAGCCATCTAGCGACCCTCCTCAACAGCGCGAACACCCTGCACATAGGCTGATGTTGCCGCGCCCAACAGCGCGTTGGCCCCCGTCAGGAAGAAGCCCATGCCCCGGTCCCGCCAGTAGCCGTAATCTTCTGGTGTCCTCGCGATAGTCCCTGAAACCTTGCCGGCCGCCACGATCTTCTTCGTCAGTTCTTCGATGACCGTCAGCACCTTCTCGTGCTTGCCCTGACCATGCACTCCCAGCGCCACCGACAGATCCGTCGGCCCCAGGAACACCACATCAACGCCCTCGGTCGCGATGATTTCATCCGCGTTCTCGATGCCTTCGAGCGTCTCGATCTGCGCGATCACGCACGTCGCCTCGTTGGCTACTACGCAGTAGTCCGCGAGTGTTTCCGCCATTGCATAGTGGTTCGCGCGCACGCTCGCCAGCCCGCGACGACCCACCGGCGGGTACTTCGTGCAACTCACCAACCGCTTCGCGTCGTCGCCCGTGTTGATCATCGGCATCATCACGCCCGTCGAACCAGCGTCCATGAACTTCGAGATCACCTGCTGCGTGTTCTCACCGATCCGCGTCAGCGCTGGCACGTTCAGGGCTTCCGCCGCCCTATACATGTTCGCAGCCTCGTTCGGCATGATCGGATTATGCTCGCTATCGACCACCACGAAGTCCACCCCGCCCAACGCGAGAAGCTCCACGGTCGTCGGTGACTCGATGCTAACGAAGACGCCGACAACGGGCTCTCCCGCCTGCATTTTGGTCTTCATGGTGTTATTGATCATGGCTAGTCACTCTCAGTTCGTCGCGTGATTGGCATTCGCACGCATGTTATGCGGTTCGCTGGCTGGCCGCAGCATCGCTAGACGCACGATCACCGCCTCGTAACTGACGCATCGCGAACGCGACGCCCCCCGTCACGATGATGCTCAGGTAGCTGATCGTCCTATCTAGGAGCGCCACCGCGATCGCCAACTCCACCGTCAGCTCCAGTTGCAGCAACCCACTCACGCCTGTCTCAACGATCCCCAGGCCACCCGGAGTCAGCGGGATCGCCGACAGCAGCCCGTTGGCCATCGGTGCGAACACCACCAGCCCTAACGCCACCGACACTCCCAGCGCCTTGATCACGAAGAACAATCGCCCAACCTCAGCGAGCCAGCCCAGCAGTCCAAGTCCGAAAACCCAATGCAGCGAACCGAAACTTCCCATCGTCCCGTCGTGGAACCGGTGATAGAGATCCGCCAGCTTGTGCGGGAGCAGGAGCACTACCAACCGGCGCGCCACCAACATCCCCACCAGCCCTACGCCGATCAACGCAAGTAGCCCGCCAGCGGCCACCATCAAGATCAACGGCGGCTCGATCTGACCACCCACCAACAGTATCGCCAGGCCAACGCCCATCAGCGTACCGACCACACTGAGATCAACGAGCCGGTCTGCCAGCACCGTCCCCGCCGCTCGCGGAAAGCTGGATTTCGTGTCTTCTGCGTAGGCGTATGCCCGGTACGCATCCCCCATCCGGAAGAACGTCACCGAGTTCGCGAACCAACTCATCAGGATGATACGACCGTAGTACAGCGCGTGGCGCTCCACGAACGGAACTCCCGCGTTGCGCGACGCATTGCGCAACAGCATCCGCCAACGTGCCCCTCGGAAGATGAACGTCGTGTAATGCACCAGCACCGCAGCAACGTACCAAACCGGATTCATGTGCCGCATCAGATCCCAGGTCTCGCCCCACGCCACCTCGAACCGTGTCAGCACCAGGGCTAGCAAGCCACCCAGCACGACGAACGAGATTGCAGTCTGTGGAGAAAGGAACCTACGCCGAAGCGATATCGGTGCAGCCTGAGAGTCTTCCGCCACGCTCACGTCAGCGGTCGCTTCGCCGGGATCCCATCGCGTCGCGGGAAACGATCAGACGTCTCGCTGAGCTTCCGCACCACCGCTATCGAACCCCTCGTCTCCGCGTCAGCCGCCAGGCTTGCAAACGCAGGTTCAACGCGGGGCTCACCGCCGCCGAGCGTGCTCGACGCCTTGGCAGCCAACGCCGCTTCCTCTTCCGCGTCCCCGCCACGTTGCGCGATCAACACGCCACCGATCTTGCAAAAGGGCAACGTCAGCTCCAGCACCAGCTTCAGCGAACCGATCGCCCGCGCCGTCGCCACGTCAAACGCCTCGCGGTACCCCTCGCGACGAGCCACCAACTCAGCACGCTCTGCCAGCACCTCAACCTCGCCCAGGGCGAGGCTGTTCTTCATCCACGTCAGGAACTCAGCCTTCTTACCCGTCGCCTCCACCAGAACCACGTCCAGTTCAGGCAGCGCGATCTTCAAGGCCAAACCCGGGAACCCCGCGCCAGAGCCCACGTCCACCAACCGACGTCCATTTGGCGCCTCACGACGTAGCACCGGCACCAACGATAAGGAATCCAGGAAATGCACCCGCTCAGCGTCGGCCAACGCCCCAGGTGAGGTCAGATTCTTACGCCTGTTCCACTCGGTCAGCCCATCCAGATAGGTCTGAAACTGCCCAAGTTGAAGATCACTAAGTTCTACGCCAAGGGCAACGGCACCCTCAGCCAATATGTCTAGATTTGTCATAAGCATTAAGAAGTATATCTGCGCCAGTCCCCAACGGCTCCCGGAGCTCACAGCGACCTTTAGTCCGGCGGCGAAGCCAAGAGATCCGAGGGCGAGCCCCGACTTGCTACACAACTGAACCCGCCAACGAGCCCGGGGGAGAATCGCATGAACTTCGACCTGACAGACCGGATAGCCATCGTCACCGGAGCCTCCCAGGGTCTCGGTAAAACCACCGCCATCGAACTCGCCAAAGCAGGCGCCAACATCGTCGCCGTTTCCCGCGAACCCGAAGATGTCACCTTCGGCCGCAGCCGACCCCACGAGCCGGTCCAGGAAGTCCTAGACGCAGTACGCGCCCTCGGGCGCGACGCCATCGGCATCACCTGCGATGTCCGCGACAACACCGAAGTCGAGAGCATGGTGGAAGCTACGCTGGCTGAATTCGGGCGCATCGACATCCTCGTCAATGTCGTCGGCGGCAGTTGGGGCGAGACCTTCAAGGCGGGCCCCATCATGGAACTCAACGCCCACGACCTCATCGAGGCCTACCGGGTAAACGTCGTCACCATGTTCCAGTGCAGCACCGCTGTCGTTCCCATCATGAAGCGCCAGGGCAAAGGCGCCATCGTCAACATCGCATCTGTCGCCGGCCAATCCCCCAGCGTCGATTCCCCCGCCTACGGTGCCGCCAAGGCAGGCGTGATCAACATGACCATGTCCATGGCAGCGGCCTGGGGCCCCGAAGTACGAGTCAACGCCGTCGCCGTCGGCGGCATCGAAACGCCCCACCGGCCACGCTGGAACGAGAACTCCACCGCTGCCTACGGCCCCGGTAGTTCCTCTGCTCTAGGCAGGCTCGGCAAGCAGGAAGAACACGCGGGCACGGTCGTCTGGCTCGCGTCCGACTACGCTGGCTACATCACCGGCACGACTATCGATGCCAACGGAGGCGCACGAAGATGAGCAGACTCCCCGAAGCCCAACGCGAAGACTTCCCCGAAGAGTTGCGGGCCGCGTTCGACGCCGTCCACGCCAATGGCAAGCCCATCGGCCCCGGCTCCGTCACGATCCACAGTCCTGAACTCGCTCGCCTGCGACTCCCTGTCAGCGGTTACGTCCGCTGGAACATGGACGTCGACGCCCAGTACACCGAACTCGCTATCCTCGTCGCCGCCCGTGCGCTCGATTGCGCTTACGTATGGAACGCCCACGCGGTCGTCGCCGCCGAGGCTGGCGTCAGCCAACTGCTCATCGACGCCCTACGCGACGACCAGCCGCTGCCCACCGAGCCAACCACCCAGGCTGCGCTCACCAACTTCGGACTGGAGCTCATTCGCTCCCACAAGGTCAGCGACGCCACTTACCAGGCAGCCCTAGACGCCTTCGGCACCAAGGCCCTCGTCGAGTTGACTTCACTCATGGGCCACTACGCCCAGAACGCCATGCTCGTCGCGGCATTCGATGTCACGCTCCCCGAGAAGCTCAACGCGCCGATCCTTCCCGTCTAGGGATGGTCAACGACGCCCCGCATCAATTCCGCGTCGGCGCAGTCCTCCTCGCAGGAGGCGAATCCTCCCGCATGGGCGAGAGCAAAGCCCTACTACCCTGGATCAACGGTGAGCCCCTCATCGCCTACCATGTGCACGCCCTGCACCAGGCGGGCTACTCGCCGATCGTCGTCGTGCTCGGCCACGCCCCGCAGGCGATCAACCGCGCCATCCCGAGTGACGTTGATGTCACCATCGTCGTCAACGAGCGTTACCAGGACGGGCGCTCATCCTCGATCGTCACCGGCGTCCTGCAGGTCGCGACCCCAGACATCGACGCCTTCGTTGTCGCCAGCGTCGACCAACCCCGAACCGTCGAGATGCTCCGCACGCTCCGCGAGACCTGGGAGCGCGAACAGCCATCTATCGCCATGCCTTCCTACCAACACCGCAGTGGCCACCCGCCTCTCTTCGACGCAGCGTTGATCACGGAAGTCTTACAAGTCACGGAAGAAGAGCAGGGATTGCGCCAAGTCATCCGCAACTTCGCCGACGACCGTCTCTTCGTCAACGTCGACGACCCTCTCGCTCTAGCGAACCTGAACACGCACGAAGACTACGAAGCGGCACTCAAGATAGCCAAAGGCCAAGCATGAATATCCAGGCAGGCCCGTATCTCATCCGCTCCTGGGCAACCGGCGACGAAGCAGCCCTCGCCAGCAACATCAACAACTCCAACATCACGCGCACCCTCGCCGCACGCCAGCCGCGCACCTACACCGAGGAGCACGCCAAGGCGTGGATCGACCTCTGCGCCCTGGAAGCTGACCCTGTCAACTTCGCCATCGCATCCGGCCCCGACGTCATCGGCAGCATCGGCCTCACCCTCCAGCGAGGCGCGCGACGACGTTCGGCGGAGGTCGGATTCTGGATCGCCGAAGACCACTGGGGCAAAGGCATCGCGACCCAAGTCTTGCGAGCCTTCAGCGAATACGCATTCTCCCAATTCGACCTCATCCGGCTCCATGCCTACGTCTTCGACGGCAACGCCGCATCCATCCGCGTCCTGGAGAAGACTGGCTACACCTACGAAGGCACCCTCACCGCCTCCATCACCATAGACGACTGAGGTGGTCCCGGTTGTTTGAACAGTCAGGGCCGTCGAGGTAAGTGGATTCCCTGCCTGCTTATGCTG
>JAQCEV010000070.1 GCA_027618515.1 Chloroflexota bacterium
TCTTGGCATTGCCAATAGCATCGGCGATGTCTTCGTCATCCCCGGAGACGCCCCTTGCCTGATCAACTCCCGAACCCCTTCGTAGTCCTCGTCATGATGGACGAAGATATCGACCTCGACCTCATCCGATCCGCCGCCCCGAGCCAAGTCGAAGTCCACCGCGTACCGCCTGGAGCTATCGAGGACGAGGCAGGCATGTTCCCGCCTCCCACCGGCCTCAAGTCGTATCGGCTTCCCTGGAAGACGGATCTCACCCCGGAACAGCTCACGGAGTTGCTTGGCCGCACCCACGCCATCATGACGGGCCTCCCCTTCCCCATTCACCTCCGTGACCGCATGCCCAGCCTCCTCTGGGCCGAGTACTCCTTTGCTGGCGTCTCTGACTTCAGCAATGCCGACCTCTGGAACACCGACGTGACCATCACCAGCGGACGCGGCTTCGTCCAGGCCCTTCCCATCGCAGAGATGGTCATCGCAGCCGCCCTCTCCTCCGCCAAGAACATCACCCTCGCCACCGACCAAACGCGCGCGGGCCTCTTGGACTCCTCCGCGTTCAACATACGACTGATCCGGGGCAAGACCCTGGGCGTCGTCGGCGCCGGAGGCATCGGTGGTGAGATCGCCCGCCTCGCGAAAGCCCTCGGCATGCGCGTCCTTGCCACCCGCCGGAGCACCACATCCCGCCAAGCCAACGTCGATGGCATCGACCTGCTCTACCCCGCCTCTGAACTCCACGCCATGCTCAACGAATGCGATTTCGTCGCCGTCTCAGCGCCCCTCACGGCAGACACCGAACGCATGTTCAACGCGCAAGCCTTCGCTGCCATGAAAGGCGGTGCATTCTTCTCCAACGTCGCCCGAGGCGAGGTCGTCGACGAAACCGCCCTCAAAGACGCCGTGCGCTCCGGCAAACTCGCCAGCGTCTACCTGGATGTCTACTCCGAGGAACGCCAGCGCCCGCCGGACCCCGAACTCATGGCCCTACCCGGAGTCGTCATCACACCCCACAACTCAGGGGACACCGACATCAACTTCTGGCCTGCAGCCGAGTCATTCACCGCAAACCTCAAACGCCTTCTGTCCGGCGAAGCCCTCCTCAACCAGGTCGACTTCACTCGCGGCTACTAAGGCGGCTGCTATAGTGACATCGATGCCCGAACTAGCGATTCAAGCCCAACAGATCAGGAAAAACTTCGGCAAAGTCGTCGCGCTCGACGGCGTCAACCTGTCGGTCCCCGTCGGCCAGATATTCGGATTACTCGGCCCCAACGGCGCGGGCAAAACAACGATGATTCGGGTACTCACCACGGTTCTTCGCGCCGACTCCGGAACCGCGACTGTCATGGGCAGAAGCGTTTCCCACGAAGCCCCCTCCGTGCGTGGTCTGATCGGACTGGCCGGTCAGTATGCCGCGCTCGACCCCAACCTCACCGGACGTGAGAACCTGCGCCTCGTCGGCAGCCTGACCCAGATCAGTGGGCGCGTCGCTGCCCAAAGAAGCGACGAGTTGTTGGAGCGATTCTCGCTATCCGACGCCGGCAACCGCCTGGTTCGCACCTATTCTGGAGGCATGAGGCGGCGCCTCGACCTCGCAGCAGCCCTCGTGCATCGTCCGCCTGTGATCTTCCTCGACGAGCCCACAACTGGGCTCGATCCAGAAAGCCGGGTTGAACTCTGGGCGGTGATCAAAGAGCTCGTAGCCGATGGCGCCACCATCCTGCTCACGACCCAGTACATGGAGGAAGCGGACCGGCTCGCAGATCAGCTTGCCGTCATTGACCATGGCGCTGTTATCGCCGAAGGGACGCCGACTGAACTCAAGCGCCGATTGGGCAGTTCCGTCATTGAGCTAGGATTCGCCGACGACGCCACAGCCACCCGCGCGGCGGAACTCCTAGCCGGAACTAGCACGGAAGAGCCCCACGTCACCGGACGCGGAGTGCAGATCAAATCGAACGAAGGCACGAAATTGCTAACCAGGCTGCTACGAACCCTCGATCAAGGCGGCATCGAGCCCGAAACGCTCACCGTCCACGAACCGAGTCTCGATGATGTATTCCTCTCCCTCACGGGCAAGCCCACTGAGGATTCCGCCCCACCTGTTGAAGCCGCCGGGAAGCGCGGACGAGGGGCACGATGACTGACTCCCCCTTGCTCGGTCATGCACCCAAGCGCGGGATCGCAGCGCTACCCGGGCTGGTCTCCGACACGACAGCGCTCACCAAGCGCAACCTGCTTATGTTCAGGCGAGTACCACAATTACTCGTGTTCGCCACGATTCAGCCAATCATCTTCGTACTGATGTTCCGCTTCGTGTTCGGAGGAGCCATCAACGTCCCGAACGGCAGCTACGTCGACTTCCTCATGCCCGGAGTCTTCGTCCAAACAGTGGTGTTCGGCGCGGTGGGCACCGCCATCGGACTCGCCGCCGACCTCAAGACAGGCTTCATCGAACGATTCAAAGCCCTCCCCATGGCCCACTCCAGCGTCCTCATTGCGCGGATCCTTTCAGACCTAACCCGCAACATTTTCGTAGTCACCCTCATGACCTCCGTCGGATTCGCGGTCGGGTTCCGGGTCCATACGAACCCCGCGCAATTCCTGCTCGCAGTACTACTGCTGTTGGCGTTCGGCGCGGCCCTATCGTTCATATTCGCCACCGTCGGCATAATGGTCAGAGAGCCCGAAACGGCCCAAGCCGCAGCATTCCCGGTCATGGCTCCGTTGGTCTTCGCCTCATCCGCGTTCGTACCTGTCGAAAGCATGCCGGGCTGGCTCCAACCCTTTGCCGCCAACCAACCTGTGTCCGCCGTCATCACAGCAGTTCGCTCTCTCGTTCTTGGCGGCCCTGCTGTCTCCGACGTTCTGATCGCCACAGCATGGTGCGTAGGAATAGTCGCCGTTGCGGCCCCCTCGGCCATCTGGATGTACAGGAAAGCCGTGTAAAGGCTGCGCCCCGTATCACATGCCGCCCAGTCCACAACCGTAAACCCCAGTGAGGTCGTCAGATGAATACTCGTCCCTTCGGTAAGCTCGGCACAGTCAGCGCACTCACCCTCGGAGGCGGCGGCCTCGGTCAGCTCTGGGGAACCACCACCCGTGACGAATGCATCGCCACAGCCCGCGAAGCACCTGAGCTAGGCATCACCCTCCTCGACATGGCCCCCTCATATGGCAACGGCGAAGCCGAAAGCGTCATCGGTGAAACGTTCAACGGCTCCCTTCCCGAAGGCGTTCGCATCACCACCAAATGCCGGGTAGGCGACATTCCCCCTGCCGACATCGCCGCGCTCCTCGAAGAAAGCATCAACACCAGTTTGGAGCGCATGAAGCTCGACCACGTCGACGTCTTCTTCCTACACAACTGGGTAACCGCCGACGGCGCCCCCACCTACGACCGAGGCACACCGCGCTCATCCGTCGAAAGCGCTGTCATCCCCGCCATGGAGCGAATCGTCGCCAGTGGACGCGCTCGTGCCTGGGGACTCACTGGCATCGGCGACCCTGCGGTTCTGATAGACATGCTGGATTCCGGCATCAAGCCGGACTTCATCCAGATCATGGCCAACCTCCTGGACTCCCCCGGAGGCCTCAAGTACCCCGATGGATCAGCGCAACCCAGGAACATCATCGCCGCCGCGCAGCGTGCAGGTGCCTCCATCATGGGCATCCGTGCCGTACAGGCAGGAGCGCTCACCAGCGAGATCGACCGATTCAAGCCCGCCGACAACCCGGAAACCCTCGACTTCCAGCGCGCTGCGCCCTTCCGAGCCATCGCCGCCGAAGTCGGCCTGTCCCCAGCATTCCTCGCCCACCAGTACGCCTTGTCTATGGATGGCCCCGCTACCGTCGTACTCGGCGTCAAGAACCGCACAGAGCTTCGCGAGTGCGTAGCGGCCGAGGCCGCTGGCCCCATGGACCCAGGCTTGATGCAGCGGATTGACCAAGCCGTCGAGCGCATGGACTAGGGAGTCAGTCTCATGCGCAAACTAACCCTCTACACCGCCGCCACTCTGGACGGGTACATCGCGGGCCCCAACGGCGAGCTCGACTGGCTGGACATAACCGCCACCGACCCTCAGCAACCCGACTATGGGTACAACGCCTTCATGGACTCAATCGACACCACCATCCAAGGCACCACTACCTACCAACTCGCGGCACATTTCAACAAGGACCCCTATCCCGGCAAGACCAACTATGTATTCACCCGAGCCACGCCCCCGCCACCAGACTCGGGTGTCTGGCGATTCATAACAGGCGACATTGCCACGTTCGTACGAACGCTAAAACAGGAGGACGGCGCGGGGATTTGGTTGGTCGGAGGCGGCCAGATCAACACGGTGATGCTCAACGCAGGGCTGATCGACGAGATAGTCGTCACCCTTTTTCCCGTGGTTCTCGGCAACGGCATTCCGCTCTTCGCCCCGGGTGCCGACCGATCAGAATTCCACACCCTAAGCAGCGAGTCTTACGAAACGGGACTCGTCCAGTGGACGATGCTCAAAGGATAGCCAACTGGCCCTGCCATCTAGTCCTGTGAGCCAACGGACGGCTAGAATGCCCACCATGACGATGCAAGATCGCGGCATGACCAAGGCCCAGCTCAAGACAGGATCAGGCAAAGGCGTGGAAGTCGCAGACGACCACGTCCACGAAGTGCTCGGAAGCCGCGATTTCTGGGTTTACGTAACCCCCAAATCAAAGCCCAAGGGCTACGAGGATCTCAAGAGTTACCTAGTCAACGAGGGATGTGAAGTAGTCGTCTCAGACACCGCCCCGATGCTTCCCGCCAAGGGGTATAAGGCGATCAAGCTCACCCACGCGGGTCAGATCCTCTCCGACGACGTAGTCAAGCGTGCCCACCGGTGGGCGCACCAGCGCAACTACCTCCACAGCTTCTTCAAGCCCTACAAGAGCGCCTAACCGATGGCACCAGGAAAGCCCACTCCCCAGGACGGCCCCACGCTCTTCGACGCAGCCGAACCCGTGACACCTGCCGAGGACACAGCCTCTGCTGCTCCCGCAGCGCATGAGCGCAAGCCGCTGTTGATGGTGATGGACGGCCACGCGATGCTCTACCGCGCTTGGTTCGCCCTACAGTCCGCGCGGCCGATGACCGTCCGCAAGACGGGAGAAGACGTTCGCGGCGTCTACTCTTTCACCACCACCTTCTTCAAAACAGTAACCGCCCTCAAGCCCACCCACATCGCAATCGCATTTGACCCTCCCGGCCCTACCTTCCGACACGAGCAGTACACCGAGTACAAAGCTCACCGTCCTGAGACGCCTCGGGAGTTGCACCAGAACGTGGAACGCGCGAAGCAAGTCATGCGCGCATTCGACATCCCCATCTACGAAGTTCCCGGTTTTGAGGCAGATGACGTCCTCGGCACCATCGCCAAGTTCGCCGACGACAACAGCGTGGATACTGTCATCGTGACCGGTGATACAGATGCCCTCCAGCTCGTCTCCGAACATGTCAGCATCATGCTCACCACCGGCTTCGGCGACACCAAGATCTACGATGTCCCTGCGGTCAATGAACGCTACGGAGGTCTCTCGCCAGACCAGGTGCGGGACGCTAAGGCGCTAACAGGTGACACATCGGACAATATCCCAGGCGTACCCGGCGTGGGCATTAAGACTGCGATCAAACTCGTACTGCAGTTCGGTTCCGTTGAAACGCTTCTCGAAAAGATCGACGAAATCACCCCGCCGCGTATTCAGGGCTTAGTGCGGGACAACGCCGATCAGTTGCGCGCAAGCAAAGGCCTCGTCACCATCGTGCGCGACGTTCCTACTAACTTTGCGTTCGAAGATACTCGCTTCCACACATTCGACCGAGACCAAGTGGTCGAGATCTTCCAGGAACTGGAGTTCAGCAGCTTGGTTGGCCGTATCCCCCAGTTCGTGGGCGAGACACCTCCGGTGCTTGAAGCGGCGACCAACGAGTCGCCAACCACTCCCTCCGATGCAGAAGTCACACTTGTCGACGACACCCAAAAAGTCGACTCGATGTTGGCGCAGCTTGCAGCCGCCCCCCGGATCGTCGTTGAAGCGCACGGTAGCACTCAACGCGCGATGGAAGCAGCGTTAGTTGGCCTTGCGTTCGCTGATGCCAGCGGCGCGACGTACTACGTGCCGACCGGCCACGCTCAAGGCACGCAGCTCACGGTCGAGGAGGTCATGCCTCGGGTCGCTGTTCTGCTGCAAGGCACCGAGCCAGGAATCGTCGGGCACAACCTCAACTTCACAATGACGCTCCTCTCGAACTACGGAGTCGTGCCAACCAAAGTGCCAGTTGCGTTCGACACGATGATTGCCGCCCACTTGCTTGGAGAAAAAGCGCTGGGCTTGAAGCAGTTGGCGTTCAACCGACTCAATTCAGAGCTCAATGCGCTGACCGACTTGACTGGCACAGCACGCAAACAGATCGGATTCGACGCCGTCCCCATCAGCGACGCTGCCGCATTCGCTGGCGCAAACGTTGATGCGACGATGCGGCTCATGGAAGCCTTTACGTCGGCGCTAGAGCGAGATGGCCTCACCGCCTTCAACCGCGATCAAGCCATGCCACTGGTGCCAGTGCTCGTACAAACTCAGGTCAACGGGATAGCCATCGACGCTAGCGTGCTGTCAGACCTCAACGAAGAATTGGTCGTCGCGATCGACGAAGCCGAGAAGGGCGCATACGAGGCGGTAGCCCACGAGTTCGCCATCAACTCTCCCGCCCAACTCGGGGAGCTATTGTTCACGGAGCTAAAGCTTCCGGCAGGAAAGAAGACGAAAACCGGATACTCCACGGACGCTTCCATCTTGGAGAACCTACGCGACGCCCACCCGGTTATCGACCACGTACTTAAGTATCGCGAGCTCACTAAGCTCAAGTCGACCTACGTGGATCCCCTGCCACTGGAGCTCAATCCACGTACGCACCGGATTCATACCACCTACAACCAGGCGGGCTCCGCGACTGGCAGGCTCGCGTCTAATGACCCCAACCTGCAGAACATCCCTGTGCGATCAGAACTTGGCCAGAGGGTTCGGATGGCTTTCATCGCTGAGAAACGCCCCGAGTGGATACTGCTGTCCGCCGACTACTCGCAGATCGACCTCCGGGCGCTCGCTCATCTCTCGCAGGATCCCGCCCTGATGAGCGCATTCGACCGCGACGAGGACATTCACGCTTCAACCGCGTCGTTGATCTACAGCGTGCCGCTGAATGAAGTGACCTCCGACATGCGACGGCTGGCCAAGGTCATGAACTTCGGCGTGGCGTACGGCCTCAGCGCGTTCGGCATATCCAGGCAGACCGAGATGAGCATGGACGAAGGCGGACAGTTCATCTCCGATTATTTCGGAACGTACCCCAAGGTGCGGGAGTACCTCGATGGCGCGGTAGCTAGGGCCAAGGAAACTGGCTACGCGGAAACGTTGCTGGGACGTCGGCGCTACCTCCCCGAACTGCAATCTCCTCACTACCCAGTACGCCAGGCGGGCGAACGCATGGCTCTCAATATGCCAGTGCAAGGCACTTCGTCTGACATCATCAATGCTGCGATGGTTCTCGTGCAGCAGCGCCTTGAAAGCGATGGATTCGAGGCCAAGATGCTACTGCAGGTACACGACGAATTGGTGTTCGAGTTGCCTCGCTCCGAGGAAAAGAAGCTCTCAGCTATGCTCCACGACACCATGCCCAAAGCGCTGGATCTGTCAGTACCGCTCAAGATTGACATCAAGCGCGGTGACAACTGGGCAGAGATGGACGCGCAGCGCGAGCAACCCGTCGAGGTGGAGTAGGCGCAATGCTGAACGCATCCGACAACGAATTGCTCACCCAGGTTGGCCGGGGCACTCCGATGGGGAATCTCATCCGCCAGTACTGGCTCCCCGCTATCGCGTCTGCGGATCTCGCCTCGCCTGACTCGAAACTGTTTCGGGTGCGGCTGCTGGGCGAGAACCTGATCGTGTTCCGCGACTCGCAAGGGGCGGCCTGGGCTGGTGAGCGAGTTCTGTCCTCACCGCGGAGCCTCGCTGTACTGGTCGCGGAACGAAGAAGGCGGCCTGCGCTGCGTGTACCACGGCTGGAAGTACGACGCCACTGGCGCATGCATAGACATGCCCAGCGAGCCAGCCGCTTCCAACTTCAGGGACAAGGTTCATATCCTGGCCTACCCGTGCGTCGAGCGCAACGGGATCGTGTGGACGTACATGGGGCCGCGCGAAACGCCCCCACCCCTGCCGTCGTTCGAGTGGAACATGCTGCCGGAGGGTCACTCGGTGATCTGGAGGCACCTCCAGGCGTCCAACTGGATGCAGGGACTGGAGGGGAACATCGACTCCTCCCACCTGTCGTTCTTGCATAACCGGCTGACCGAAGACGGGTCGGCAAATTTCACGGGGCAGAATGACCGGGGCCTCTACCTGCGGGACAAGGCACCTCTGATGGCGGTGATGGATACCGATTACGGGACGATGTACGCGGCGGGACGGCTGGAGGCAGCGGGCAGGCGCTACTGGCGGGTGACGCACTTCCTGATGCCGATCTACGGGATGTTCGCGCCGATCACGGCTACTGATTGCCCGATGCAGTGGTGGGTGCCAATCGACGACGACCACGTGATGAAGTGGGAGGTGCGGTGGAACCCGGCGCGGCCGATGACGCCCGAAGAACGTGACGCGCAGTGGCTGCGCGACCCGGGCGGCGACATTGAGCCAACCAGCGACCCGCTGACTCACCACCGGCCTGCGGCTAGTCCTGAGAACGACTACTTCTTCGATCAGGACGCTCAACTGAACAACCGAATGTCGGGGTTGCCGTCGGTGAACATCCAGGACAAGGCGATGCTGGAGACGATGGTGACGACACGGCCGGGCGGGCATGTGGTCGACAGGACCGTGGAGCACCTGGGCACGGGCGATGCGATGATCATTCGGACGCGGCGGCGGTTGCTGGAGGCAGCACGGGCGCTGCGGGACCACGGGACGGTTCCGCCAGGCGTGGATGATCCGGATCTGTACGCCGTGCGCTCGGCGACCGTGATCCTGGATGACGGGGAGCCGTGGGTCGAGGTCGCCCGCGAGGGGATGGTCGCTTTCACCGATCGCCCGGTGCTGTCCGACGAGGCGAATCTACGCGGCGGTCGCCGCTTCGTGGCTGAGTAATCAGACCCACCGGGTGCGCTTCGAGCGCGCCTTTTGTGACGTGCCGGTGGGGAGTCCTTCAGCGCTGAGCATCTCTTCGACGAGTTGGGCGAAATACTCGCGGTCGGCGCCGTTGACCACGGCTTGTTCGTGGGCTTCTTGGATAGCCAGCGGGTAGCCGTGGCCCTTTTCCGCCTGGGAGATGATGCCCGCGTGGGCGAGTTCCAGTGCAGGGCCAGAGGCGGACCACTCAGGTATCTCCAGTCGACAGATCTCTTCTCCAACGTTGATGTAGCAGAACTGGACGCGGTGGTCGCGGTAGTGCTCCTGAACGATGGACGATGTGGTTTCGAAGACGGCGGAGCGCTCACCGGGTTGGAGCAGGGCCTCGAAGAGTTCTCGGTCGGTGACGCCAGCGATGGTGTCGCAGTGGCGGTCACCACGCTTGAGCTGGCCGCAGTTGCCATCGCAGTTGAGCGTGGAATGCCGGCAGACAGGCTCGGATATGCGGAGCGCGTTGATGACATCGGTGGAGCGAGGGAGGCTGACCTGGCTGGCGACGGCGACGGTGCGGGTTCGGCCAAGTTCTTGGAGGCGGTCGAGGGCGGGCAGCAGGCGGTCGTCGAGGAGGGCTTTGCGGACGTAGTCGGGGAAGGCTCCTCCAGCGAGTTCCCAGAGGATCAGCGAGCCATCGAGGAGCGCGAGCACAGGAAGTTCTGGCGGAGCGGCCTCGACGAGGTCGACGAGACCTTCGATCTCCATGACGGCGCGGAGCATGCCAAGGACGGGGCCCTCGATGGGTTGCTCGCGGTTGCCTGCGGGATTGCGGATGGACATTTCGTCGTCGCCTACGAAGAGGCGGGGGGTGCTGGCGAGATCTGCGCTTGGGAGCTCGCCGTAACGGATGGTGACGTATCCAGTGTTGATGAGGAAGCAGCGCACCGGGGAGTGGCGGTCGACATCAATGTGGGAGCCGTCGACGGCGACGACCACGTGGTCGTTAGCCAGCGGTGGCGCGGGCCATGTTGCGGCCATCGCGCCGGTCAGGCCTGCAGCTAGGAAGGTCGTCTTGCCATCCAAGCGTCGCTGCTCGATGGCGTCGGCGTCGGCATGGCGGAGGTACTCGGCCGCGCGGACGAGGGCCTCAAGCTGTGCGGAGCGTTGGCCGGAGAAGTGAGGCGCAGCTCCATGGAGCTGAGCTGCTGTTTGTGAAAGATCGAGGGCCATCCGCTAGACGGGGGTCTGGAACGGGAGGCGCTCGGCGGTGCGGGCGGTTTCGAGTGCAACGAGAAGCTGATCCTCTATGTCTAGGCGCTCGCGGAACGCCCGGGCTGCGGTGAGTTGACGCTCGGTGGTGCAGGCCCAATAGGCGAGTCCTTCTTCTTCCCAGGTGATGTGGGAGTCGACGTCTTCCAGGAGGACGCGGAAAAACTCCAGGGAGTCGTCGGACACGCCATAGGTGTCCTTGAGGGCAGCCATGACCTTGGGGTAGTGCTCTTTCCATTGGAGATCGGCGGCGTACCAGGTGGCGATGCCGTCTAGCCAGGTCCAGTCCCAGAAGCGGGAGTAGGTCATGAGGGTGCGCATGGACATGTAGGTGCGGGTGAACTGCTGGAAGTCGATGATCTCGGCACGATCCAGGCTGAGGCCTTCACCGAACCTGAGCCACAGTTCCTCGTAGGCGGGGGTTGTCCAACCAACGAGGTCGTTGACCAGTTCTTCGCCCTCCACGTCCACCATTCGGCGGAGCATGTGCGTGCGGAGAGGTTCGTCGTTGGTTTTCACGTAGATGGCGCCCGTGGCGTAGACGAGGCCTTCGTTCCAGTAGGGATAGAAGTCTTGGACCCACATGCGAATCTCATCCATGGAGAGTTCGCCTTGGATGAGGGACTTGAGGAATGGGGGAGGCTCGGGGTACTTGCGCTGCTTCTCACTCTTCAGAAGAGCGATGAATGCTGCTCCTTCTAGCGGGGCAGCCGCAAGCTCTTTGGGGCCGTAGGGAAGTTGTGAACCCATGTTGTGTCGATCCTAGTTCCCGGCGGCCTTAGACCCGGCCGCGGGCGTTGCGTTGCATCGTGAGGATGAATGCCTTGAGAGCCTCGTCTTGAAGCTCTGGGGTATCCACGGCGGCGCGAACTACCTCTTCGCCAAACCTGGCGTGTTCCATGTCAGCGCCGAATGGGGCGTGCTCGATGATCAATTGCACGGCACGGTCGACGTTCTTTATCCCGAGCTTGGCGAACTCTCTGCGGGCGGTTGCGACCACGTTCTCGTAGTGCTCGACGGAGCCGGGGAGGCGCTTGGAGCCCTCGCCAACCATGCAGCTTGCGATGGCGACCGGCCAAGGAGATGAGCGGTTGACGTCGAACCACCAGCCCTCTTTCACGAGAGTCTCGGGGTCTGCGTCTTCCATCTCAAGCTGGTCGATCTCCTCATTGGAAATGCCGAACTCGTTGGAGTGCCAGCGGGCGAGATTCGGGTGCGAGGCCATGGGGCCACCAACGGTGTCCTGCCCGCCTTCGTCTACGAGCTTGCGGAGTTGCTTGCGCCGGACCTCTTTGTCGGTGGTGTTCAGGTAGCGCTCGCCCTCGAAGCGGTGGTTGGGGTCGCCGCCGGTGTGGAACTTGCGCTTGCTGTCGGCGATCTGCTCGACGGAGCGCCCGGTGATGTTGTCGCCTCGGAAGGGTGATTTACCTTCGAGGAATTCGGCGCGGGTCTGCTCCATCAGCTCGATGAATTCACCTGCTGATAGGGGCTGCCTGTCTTTGGATGTGCTGGCCATAATTGGCCTCCTTTTGGTCGCCTCTGAGCGGGATAGTACAACTTCCGAGACCCATTGGCTAAGGTTGAGCCGCTTTGAGCGGGCCGTTTCAGGAGTGATGGGCACGGCGTCGCCTCTGTTCGATGGAGGACTTTCCCAAGGGGGGGGTCCATTAAGGCCCATTTGCCGTCTACGCCACGGCTGGGCGGAGTGCTGCCGCTCGGCGATGGCGTGGTGCATCGATAGAACGCCCCTGGCGGGTTGCCCGCGTCTTGATGTGTCTCAAAACGTCTCATTTTGTCTCATCCGTCGCCTACGCCACGGTGGAGCGGAGTGCTGCCGCTGGGCAGTGGCGCGATCCATTGATCGGCCGGGGCGCCTTGGTATCCGGCCACGTCTTGATGTGTTGCATTTTGTAACATTTTGTAACTTTCGCCTCTGTGGGGGCTAGGCCATCCGAGACTGGAAATCTTAGCTGTTGTTGCTGGATGTAAGTGAAAAATCTGTACCATTTTCATCCATTTTGTACCGTTTACCTCTGGCCCCTAATCAGTGGTGCTGAGGCCGGCCCAGCAGCAGCCACGTGGAGCAGCGCGTTGCTGGCGACGGAGAAGGTACGTATCCACAATACTCGTTTGGGGTGCGATGGCGCGAGGGGCATTTGTCACTGCGGAGCAGGACACAGAGGGGTAGAGTGCCGCAGCTCTGCGGCGACCGTCGGAGTACACTCCCGACGTTTCGACCAGTCACTCGCTTTGAATCGCACGGCCACACCGGCACGGGGGATGAATCAATGGCAGCAGAATTGAGATTTGGGGTCGTGGGGTTGGGTATCGCGAGTACGCAGATACTGCCGGCGTTCGCGGAGTTGGATGGGGTGTCGGTGACGGCGGCTTGCGATGTGCGGGAGGAGGGGCTGACAAAGTTCAAGTCGGAGTACGGTGGTGAGACGTACACGAGCGTGGAGGATATGTGCAAGAGTCCGAACGTGGACGCGGTGTACATTTGCTCTCCGAACCATCTACACGCTGAGCAGGTGATCACTGCGGCGGAGTTGGGCAAGCAGGTGATCGTCGAGAAGCCGATGGGCCTGACTTTGGATGAGTGCGAGGCGATGAATCAGGCCGCTGAGCGAAATGGGGTGCGGTTGCTCTGTGGGCACACGCATAGTTTCGATCCGCCGGTGCGCAAGATGCGTGAGTTGGTCGTGGGTGGCGATCTGGGGCCGCTGCGGATGGTACAGGAGATCGTGGAACTGGAGAGTCTCACCCTTGGGCAAGTCAAGCTTGCTATCAGCCCCTGCAATTCCCGCGAATTGCAAGATGAGGTCGCGGCGACCCTTGTGGCTGTCGCTGACAACGCAGGCGTGGAAATCCTGGTCGCCGGTGAATCATTCACCTTCAATGGTGACCGGCAACGGGTCGTACAGGCGTTGGTCAATCTGGCGAGCAACGCCATCAGATTCTCCCCTCGCGCTTCTAGAGTGACGCTGTCGAGTCGCACGCTCGATGGGGCCGTGTGCTTTCAGGTTCGCGATAGCGGCCCAGGGATCGCTGAAACCGACATAGACCGCATCTTCGAGAAATTCCAGCAAGTCGACAACGCAGACACGCGCATCCCAGGCGGCAGTGGGCTCGGCTTGGCCATCACCAAAGGAATCGTGGAGCAGCACGGCGGTCGGATCTGGGTCGAGAGCGTCGAGGGCGAAGGCAGCGTATTCCAGATCACGATCCCGATACGCGCCTAGGTTTATTCCCAAGCTGGTTGTTGTGAGCGATTGGCACCCTTAAGGGCGCTGCTATCCTCTAATCCACCATGTATGTGATAGGTACCGCAGGCCACGTTGATCACGGGAAGTCGACGCTCGTGATGGCGATGACAGGCATCGACCCGGATCGGCTCGACGAAGAGAAGCAGCGAGGGATGACCATCGACCTGGGCTTCGCCTGGGTGACGCTGCCTTCAAGCCGTGAGGTGAGCATCGTTGACGTGCCGGGCCACGAGCGGTTCATCAAGAACATGCTGGCCGGTGTGGGTGGCGTCGATCTGGCGCTGCTGATCGTGGCGGCGGACGAGTCAGTGATGCCGCAGACCACGGAGCATCTGGCGATCTTGGATCTTCTGGGTGTCGAGCGTGGGTTGGTGGTGATCACGAAGAAGGACCTCGCTGACGCGGATACGCTGGAACTGGTGGAGCTGGAGATCGAGGACGTGCTGAAGGGCACGACGCTCGAAGGCTCGCCGGTGGTGAGCGTGGCGGCGACGACTGGCGAGGGAATCCCGGAGCTGCTGGCAGCGGTCGATGCCGCACTAGACGATTCGCTGCGACGGCGTGATCTGGGCAGGCCGCGTTTGGCGATCGACAGGTCATTCACGATATCTGGTTTCGGTACGGTGGTGACGGGGACGTTGATCGACGGGACACTGGCGGTGGGCCAGGAGGTCGAGATCGTGCCCAGCGGGCGGCGTTCGCGCATCCGCGGGTTGCAGTCGCACCAGAAGAAGATTGATCTGGCTGAGCCGGGTTACCGGGTGGCGGTGAATCTGAGCGGCTTGGCGACGGATGAGATCGAGCGCGGTGAGGTGGTGACGACGCCAGGTTGGCTGCGTGCGACACGCGCGGTCGACGTTCGTTTGCGCTTGCTGGCGGCAGCCCCACACAACGTGCGCCACAACTACCCGGCAACGTTCTATGCGTATGCGTCGGAGACGCCTGCGACGGTGCGTTTGCTGGACAGCGATGAGTTGAAGCCAGGCGAGGAGGGTTGGGCGCAGATCTACCTCCACAAGCCGGTGGCGTTGGCGCGGGGCGATCGCTTCGTGATCCGCTCGCCAGACGCTACGTTGGGCGGTGGGTACGTGGTGGACGTGGACGCTGGCCGTCATCGTCGCAACCACCCAGACACCATCGAGCGCTTGGAGCGCTTGGCCGAGGGAAGCCCAACGGCGCAGTTGCTGTCGGCGCTGGAGTCGACGGAGCCGTCGAACGTGACGTCACTGGCTCGCAAGGCGAATCTGTCGGACGACGAGGCGCTGGACCTGGCACGGCAAGCGGTCGACGAGGGCTCTGCGGTGGCACTGAGCGACGAACTTGCGATGGGGTCGCAGTTGTACACGTTTGCGGGCTGGACTCGGTTGTCGGCGAAGGCACAGCAGTCGTTGGCGGCGTACCACGCGCAGAATCCGTTGCGGACAGGGATGACTCGCGAGGAGCTTCGGTCGCGATTGGGCGTGACGGGGAATCTGGCCAATCTGGTGCTGAATACGTTGGCGGGCTCGGGGACGCTGGTCGATGAGACAGGCGTGTTGCGACTGCCGGACCATTCGGTGGCCGTCTCGGAGCAGCAGCAGGCGGAGATGGATGCGTTCGTGGCCAAGTTAGGGGCTGATCCGTTCCCGGTCGAGCAGCCGAAGATCGCGCCGGAGTTGCTGGCGTTGTTGGGCGAGCAGGCGAGGATCGTTCGCGCTGGCGAGGTGACGTTCGATGCGGCGACGTGGGGTCGCTTGCAGGCGCAGGTGGTGGATCATCTACGAGCCAACGGTACGGTGACGGTGGCTGAGGTTCGCGATCTGCAGGGGACGTCACGCAAGTATGCGCTGGCGGTGCTGGAGCATCTGGACGATCTGAAGGTGACGCGCCGCCAGGGCGACGAGCGCGTTTTGCTGGCGAGCTAGGTCCTCGCACGACCGGATGCGGCGTCGAGCGCTCAAGAAGGCGTGAGTGGCTGGGCCCTTCGCGCTAGGCGTTAGCTTGAGACGAGCGGGAACGGCCGCTGCGGGATTTCCCGGGCTCGTTGGTGGGTTCTAGCGTATAGCGGGTCGCGGCTCGCCCTCGGATCTCTTGGCTTCGCCGCTAGGGACCAAAGGTCGCTTGGCCGCTCTGGGGCGGAATCAGGACGCTTTGGTTTGTTGGCTAGCGGGCGTTTCTACCATCCCCCTGCCCCCTTCCT
>JAQCEV010000177.1 GCA_027618515.1 Chloroflexota bacterium
GTAGTGGATGCGGAACAAGATGGCGTGCTCGTCGTCGACCGGCGTGCGGACGTTGACAGTCATCGGGGCGCCCGGCTCGGCTGCGATCAACGAAAAGTACGGCATCATGTACGGCACGATTCGCCAGAAATTGTGCGTGTCCGAGAGCGTTCGCTTTGCACCAGTGATGAACCCGTAAGGCGTCTCCAACACGTGGATTATCGGGGCCTTGTCGACCATGTGAGCGCGCGCGTGAGATGGGCGGCGCTCGACGTTGGCCCAGGGGTCGGAGAACCCGTCATCGAGGCTCGAGTGGAGCGAAGAGGCATGGCTCGAGTCGTGGTCACCTTCCACGGCCTGCAAGTAGTTGCTCTCGACGATGTCTTTGCCCATGTGGACGTGCTCGGGCGGCACGGTCATGAAATCGAGTTGGGGCATCGGAGGTTGCAGTTCGGGCGGGCCCAGGTACGCGAACACCAACCCGCCGGCTTCTTTGGTGGGATAGGCCGTCATGTTGATGCGGTCTTTGAACCGGCTTGTTGGCGGCTCGTTGGGCATGTCGACACATGCGCCGTTCACGTCGTATTTCCATCCGTGATAGATGCAGCGCAACCCGCAGTCCTCGTTGCGTCCGAAGAACAACGGCGCCCCCCGGTGTGCGCAATAGGCGTCGATCAGTCCGACCACTCCATTGCTGTCACGGAAGGCGATCAGGTCCTCGCCCAGCACCTTGACCCTCACAGGAGTGCCGTCAGCTTCATCGACCTCCGATGACATTAGGCACGGCGTCCAGAACCGCCGGAACAGGTTTCCCATCGGCGTTCCAGGCCCCGTCTGTGTGACGTAAGCAAGTGTCTCATCGTCGAGCATGGTTCGATACCCTCCGTGTGCGCTCGTGGAGAGCGGCGACGCAGAACGCGTCTGCGACCACCAACCTACTCTCCGTTGTCACCGTCTGTGTTACCGACAATTCCTATCGGACAATCCCGATTCTGAACTGACGGATGATGTTCCGCCGAACTTGTCGGCCGCACACAACGAGGTTTCGTTGCCCCTGGTGGCGTGCGACCGACGTGAGTTCAAAGGCCCGAACTCGTATCGGCGGTTATTACTCTGGCGCCTCCGCCCGTTTGGGCTTATAACACCAGGAAGTCGTTGGCGTCCGCGAGACCCTCAATCAGGCCCTTGGCGGCTGCCTTTTCGATATAGAAGTTGTACCCATCGATCACCTCTTGTGTGAACTCGGGCTGGAACAGCGGTGACATCCGGTCGAACAGCAGCTTGAGCGCCTCGTCATCAGACATACCAAACAACTCGGGTTCGTCTGAGTAGCGGGTGAAGTCGTTCTTCAGCGAATCGACATTCTCGAACGAAGCCTGCTGCACGAACGGAAGAAGGCCCGTTTCGTCGATCCATTCTTGGCTGACCATCAGCGACGCGACGGGAAGTGAGAAGCCCGTCAACTCTCTCCACTTTGCGTTGTAGCTGAAGATCTCCTGCGCTGTTCCCTCGTAGATGAACCGCGTTGTGTTCGGCTCGAACGATGTGATCGCGTCAAGTTCGCCCTGCTCGAGCAATCCGGTCAGCAGCGTGAGGTTTCCGAAGGTGAGCTGGAAGTCGGTCTCGAGGTCGAAACCCTCTTCCTCCGCGATCAGCAAGAGATCGCTGTACGACGACGACGTACGGGCCAGGGCGCCAATGCGCATCCCTTGGAGTTCTTCCAAGGACGTCGGTCCGTCGGGCCGCGAGATCAACGAGACGTGACCGCCGAACGTCGGCGCAATGAACTTGAGGTCATTGCCCTGGGCACGTGCTTGCACAATCGTTTGGATCGGTGAGTTGGCCATGTCCGCCTGCCCGTTGATGACCGCGAGCACAGCGTCCGTCGGCGACATCGCGACTTTCTCCACGGTGATTCCCTGCGGAGCCAAGAAGTTGGTCAGGTCACCCGAGATCAATCCGAAACCGGAGGCGGAGCCCGCGGCGACGATGTTTGTTTTGGTTGGCGGGGGAATTGTTGTCGGCGCGGGAGTCGTTGGAGCGGGAGCCGCTGGAGCGGGAGCCGCTGGAGCGGGCGCTGCCGGGTCAGGAGAGGCCGGCGCAGGCGCAGGAGCCGCTGGTTCAGGTGCCGCTGGAGCAGGTGCCGCAGGTGCAGGTGCCGCAGGTGCAGGTGCCGCTGGAGCAGGTGCCGCATCGTCACTACCGCAAGCCGCGGCGACAAGTGCGATACACAGGCCTATTGCGAGTGACGCTCGCCGCTTCAGACCACCTCTATTTTTGAAATTCGTCATTGTTGCGCTCCTCTAATCTCTGGTACGTAATGCCATCTGGATAGATGGCGATCGTGGCGGTGCAGCGATCTCGTGAAGGCACTAAAATCCAGACCTACGACGACCCGATGCAAAACGAGCTTCTTCGCGCCCCCCCCAGGTGCACGAACTCGGTAGTTGCCGGTAGTTAAGCAGACTTTTGCGAGCCCCTTGTTACTGGAGACTACACAGTCTTTGGGAGCGGTTTACGGGTTCTCCGCGTTTCAGGGTTGGATTGTGGGGAGCAGGGTCCAGTCGGGTTTGCCGGCGTAGAGCAG
>JAQCEV010000178.1 GCA_027618515.1 Chloroflexota bacterium
TCCCCGTTGGAGCAGCCTGATCACAGTACGAGGGTGACGCTCTTACACCACTTGACGGGACACGACCCATTCCCACCGGACTGCGCTCGAAGGTGCTCCTGAATCGCTCCTCGCGTTCTGCGAGATCACGGGCGATTGCATGCTGACGGTAAACATCTTGGATCATGTGGATCGCGCCATTCGATCCCCCCCCCCCTCTCCAGGCAATGGGGCGACCACCGACTCCGTGTGAATCGCCCTGCCGTCACGCGTGAGTAACGTGATTTCATTGCTGAAACTATCTATCTCTCCAGCTATGAGACTTGCCAGATGGCCTTTGTGTGCCATCTCGAAGGTCGGCTCGACCAGGGTCTTTAGGCTTATACCGACTAGGTCGGCCGCTTCATAGCCAACCATGCGGGTCAGGGCGCGGTTGGCTGAAACCACGAGCCCATCAACATCCAGCACGGCTATTCCGATGGGGGACCAATCGAAAACACTCCGAAAGCGTCGCAATTGACTCTCTGCCTCACGCTCCGCCCAGCGCAACGCGGACAAATCCTGCATCGTGCCGATGGTGTGCGTGAGATTCCCCGATCCGTCGTGGATAGGCGACGCGCTTACCGCAACCGAGATGAGGCTCCCGTCCTTCTTGCGGTACTCACGGACCCCTCTGGCGATCGGGGCTCCTCCTGCCACTTGCTGGAACAAACTTGGCTCAGTACGCTCGGCCTCCGGCCCGCAGAACAGTTCAATCGAGCTGTCGATGAGTTCCCCATCTGTGTATCCCAGCAATTCATGGAACGCGGGATTGGCCGACGCGATAACCCGATCTGTGTTCTCCATAACGATGGCGATTGGAGAATTATCGAACAGTTGCCGAAAGCACTGCTCACGATCTGAAATCTCGTTGCGCAGGCGTTGCTGCTCCGTATCATTAAGCCGCCGACGAGGATCAGATTCCCGCAAGATGCCCACGCACAGCCGAGCGCCGGATTTCTCTTGGGTGACAGAAATGTTTCCTTCGACCCCTACGGTTTCACCTGCGCTTGACGTAACAAACGACTCTATGGGGAGGCACTCGCACTCTCCGCTAGTTATTGATTGGAAGGCTGCTACTGATGCAGCGCGGATGTCAGTCGGCAGCAGATCGGACATCGTGAGTGCCGCCAGATCATTGTCCGAGTACCCGAGCCGGGCGCGCCAGGCTGGATTTACGTACGCGAATGCCCCTTCATGATCAATGATCTGAATGAGGTCGACGGCGGAATCAGCGATCTGCTTGAAGGACAGGTCTATCAATGGTGGTACATCGTGGAGGCGAACGGCTTTCCCGGAGTTTGTGTGACGATACTGCGAACTATCAACTGAAATATTACTGGCGAACTTCGCGAAAGCCGAGGCGCCGAAGGTGACCAAAGTGACAGTCAGGTTGAGATTAAGTGCACGCTGCCGTCTCGCACCCCGATTCAAGGCAGATGGAGTACTCGACGAAATTGTTCCCACTCCCGAGAGTTGGAACCGAGCTAGTTAAGCAGCGATGAGCCTCTAGTCCACACTGAGGGAACCCGCGCCGATGCCCTCTGCGAACACGACCTCGCCCTCATTTCCGATTCCGATTTCTCCAGTGACGAGTACCTGCACGTTGAAGAACCCTGGACCCAATGGCTTGATGGTCCATGACGCTTCGCCAGGCCCGGTTTCCCATGCCACCAATTCGATGGCTGGCGTCTGTGTCCCACGAACCAGCGTGCCGTCGTAGCGCAACACGCCGACGACTACGCCGTTCACCGTCAGTGTGTACTGCGAAAGGCCTGATCCATCGGCGCTTGCGGTGTACGTCACCTGATCTCCGGTCTTGGCGCTCGTGGTGGAGGATGTCATCCGCACATCGAGGCGACCAACCACCGGGGTGCTGATAACAAGCAGCGTGAGGACGTAGTCACTCGGGGACGTTACCTGCTCCACCGGGGGAGAGAGCGCCAGAACTTGCACGGTGAATGGCCCCAATATCGTGGTGGACGGTCCGGCGTCAAAGAATAGATTGTGCGTCACGGAACCGCCAGCGGATGACAGATTCGTGAGAGTGACTTCGATGACCGCGACATCAGGCCGCAGGCACTCGTTCCCAACCGCACAACGGGAGTCCGAGACCATGTTCGTGAAATCTAATCGGTAAGGCTGGTCGTCCGCGAACAGGAGCGCTGAATTGGTCAAGTGCAGATCGAACGGTTTGCCGTACTCCGCGTGGATGTCAATGTAAGGCACTAACGTCGGCGTAGGTGTCGCGTCGCTCGCGCACCCTGAAAAGGCAGTGATGGCAATGGCGATAAGCAGCAAAACATGGGGTTTCATCGTGGCACGTTTGTCCCGGAGTTTGGTGGGCGTCATAAGAATAGACGCTTGATAAGCCTCGTTGGTTCCCGGCCACAAGAAAACGGGCGCTCGTTCGAGCGCCCGTTTCAATTACGTGACCGTTCCGCTAACTGAGCTTGCTAGTACGCCCAAGTAACGTGTGTGACCTTGACTTCGCCGTTGGGCAATTCAAGCTCGAATAC
>JAQCEV010000004.1 GCA_027618515.1 Chloroflexota bacterium
CTCGGATCAAACTAACAATCGGGTGGAGGTATTGAGATGAACAAGACAAGAATCGTAGTGACGATGTCGGCGGGCCTGCTGGCCCTGAGCGCACTGGGCGGGACGGCTTTCGCCCACTGGAGCCCGGGTAACGCTGAGGCGACCTACGAGAAGATCGCTGAGGACTTGGGCCAGGAGCAAACGGCTGTTGCGGACGCATTCTCCACGGCGAGTGATGAAGCCCGCGATGCGGCGATCACCGAGCGGTTAGCGAAGCTGGTGGAAGCGGGCGCGATCACCCAGGCCGAATCCGACGACATCCAAGCGTGGTACGACTCTGCGCCGGACGCAGTCGACAACATGCGCAGAGGACGGCCAAACGTGGATCTTGAGCGTGTCGCCGAGTTGCTGGGTGTGGATGTAGAGACGCTTGAGGGCGCTGCCGGTGACGCTCGCAACGAGGTGGCCACGGAGGCCTACTCAGCGCAGTTGGACGCCGCAGTAGCGGACGGTCGGATCACGGAGGAAGAGGCAGCGGCGATGCTGGAGCAGTTCGAGAATCGCCCGCAGCGTGAGTTCGGCGAAGGTCAGCGAGGGCAGCACGGACGCGAGTTCGGTGAGGCGCAACGTGGTCAGCACGGGCGTGAGTTCGGCCAGCACCGCCGTGGCGGTCACGGTGGTGGGATCCAAGGCTTTAGCGAGATGCGTGGCATGGGCCCCGAGGCACCTGACGCTGACGAAGCACCCCCGGTCGTTGACCCGGCAGCGTTCGCCGCGTAACGAGTAGGCCCCGCTAGGGACAGATGACAGTAAAGTGCGGGCCCCATCGGGGGCCCGCACCTTTTTTTTGGGCGTGCTTGGTTGCATCGGCGGGGTGCTAGTATCTGGTGAACGACTGAGGGAGGGCACGATGAATAAGGACGATCAGTACCTGATGGTCCGGATGCGCAGCTGATACCGCTCTTGAAGAGGTAACTTCGAAGAGACCACGGGGATGGTCTCCAGCGTGTTTGGATATACGGCAGAGCAGCTCGCGAAAAAGCTCAAAGAGGTTGCTGCGGAGAAAGCTTTCGATCCGGAGTACAAGGAGTTGCGCGAAGGCTTGCCGGAAAAGTTCCTGTTCTAAGGACTGCGACTAGGTAGGCTGGGGAGTCGCACCTGCAACTGGCGCATGTTCAAACGTGCGCCCGCCCAGGATTCACGTCGGCCGGTGATGGCCTGGATATGGCCGTCCCACTCAAGATTCCACGCCTCGATGCCTAGTTTCACCGCGCGCCGCACACGATCTTGCGTCTCGTCGTCGAGCGCTAGCTTGCGGATGAGCTCGATCTGTCGTGAGCCGTGGCCGATATCTTGCTCGGCGTGTAGCTTGTAGGTCTCAGCGGCGTGTTCAGAGAAACCGTAGTGGCCGACGAGTTCCGGGTAGGCGATGCCCGCCGCCCCATCGTGACCACCATGCTGGGCTTCCACCAAAGCCAACATGGCGACGCCTTCTAAAGCAGAACGCCTCTGGCAATGGCAAGGATCATCTCGATCGCTGCCAGAGTGCCGGGGGCGGGATCGGCGTTGTCGGCGTCCTCGCGGGAGATGCCACCCTCTTCCAGGAACTGGAACATGATGTCCACGTGGGAGCGCTCGCCTGCGAGTTCTTCCATGTAATTTTCCAGTACGACTTCGGAAAGGCCAGGCACGCGCTCGGAGGCTGCGTTGACGGCGATGTAGCCGAAGTAGACGGGGTTTTCCCGCACGCGCAGGTAGTGTTGGACCTCACCGATGACGATCTCTTCGCGGGTCCAGCGGTGATTGGCAATGCCCTGGAACCACGGGTGCTCCCTCATGGGCACCTGCAGTGCGTAATCCCAAAGCTCTGCGATGAAGTCGTCAGGTTTCTGGGCCATGGCGCGCCTCCTGGAAGCTCGGTCGCTTGCTTGGGCGCCTATGCTACATGGTTTTGGCCGCATGACCATGCCCGCGCAACTCGGAGGGGCGTTACTTCTGGAAGACGATCTCCGGCTCCGGGGATGCGTTATCGGATACGGAGACGGGGATGGTGGCGACCAAGATGAACCACATGGCGACGCCCGCAGCCATCAGTGCTGCTCCTGCGGCGCGCTTGCCCGTAGTCGTGGAGCCTCGATAGAAGATCAGTCCGCCAGCGAAGGCCGCCGCGCCACCGATGGAGAGGATGAGCCAGATAGCGCCTTCACTACTCATGGGAGAGCCTCCTGAATGACCTCTTTGGGGTGCCGCGGGGCTATGCGGCGGGTTTGGGGCCGATCAGCGGGATCTTCGACGCGACGTTGCGGATCTCACCGTTCTCCCACACGACCAGCATGAGGGTGGCGATGAAGATCGAGCTGTAGGTTCCGACGACGACGCCAGCGGCTAGCACGTAGAGCAGGGGCTGAATCGACGTCGCGGCGAACATCACGAGCGCGACGACAACGATCAGCAGCGTGATCGACGTGTTCAGCGAGCGAGCGACGGTCTCGCGGACGCTGAGGTTGACGATCTCTGTGATGGTGAGCGTCGGGAACCGCACGATGTTTTCCCGCACGCGGTCGAACACAACGATGGTGTCATTGACGCTGTAGCCGATGACCGTGAGGACGCCGGTGATGAACATGGCGTTGACTTCAAACTCGAAGAGCTTTCCGAGGATCGAGAAAAGGCCAAGAACGATAACAGTGTCGTGGATAAGGGCGACGATGGCTGCGATGCCGTACCTGAACGGCGAAGGGACGCGCCTGAAAGCCCACGTTACGTAGAGAAGGATCGCCAGGGCGGCGACGACTACAGCGATGGCCGCGTTGCGGACGTTTTCGGAAGCGATGACACCGGTGACGGTGTCGAAGCCGTTCACGGTTGCGGGGCTGAGGGCGTTGAGCGAGGCTTCTACCTTTTCGCGCCCGCCATCCTGTTCGATATTGCCGTCGGTGTCTCGGATGGTCGGCTCTAGCTCACCCACGCGGATGAAGTAGTGCTTGCCGAATGTGCCATCTTCCTCGACGGAGGGTTGGACTGTCGCTTCTGGGTGGCCTATGTCACTGAGGGTCTTTTCAACAAGCGCAGGGTCGAGGACATCCTCGAAGCTCATGGTGAAGGCCGCGCCACCACTGAAGTCGATCCCTGCGGTTAGCGCGGGAGGGATCGCAAGCGTGACGATGGATGCGATGAATAGGACGGCAGAGAGGCTGAATGTCCATTTGCGGATGCTTACGACGTTCATCTACGCACCCCGCTCGGCGGCTGATCCGCCTTTGTATGCTTCGGGGCTGAACGCTCTGGGCCACTTGCCTAGCGAAGTGCCCACGGCCAATCCCAGCATCTTCTTGCTGATGACGATGGCCGTGAACATGCTGATGAGCACGCCGATGGTCAAGGCCACGGCGAACCCGGTAACAGAGGAGTTGGCGCCGCTACTGCCGAAGAAGAATAGGACGGCGGCGATGACGAGCGTGGAGACGTTGCCGTCCCTGATGGATGTCCAAGCGCGGTTGAATCCGATCTGCACGGCGAACGGGAGCGTACGCCCGATGCGGATCTCTTCTTTCATGCGCTCGAAGATCAGGATGTTGGCATCCACGGCCATACCGAGGGAGATGATGAAACCCGCAAGCCCTGCAAGGGTGAGGGTTACGGGGAAGAGCTTGAAGACGGCGAGAACCATGGCTGTGTAGAACACCAATGCCACTGCCGCGACGAGCCCGGCGAGCCGGTAGTACGCAATCATGAAGAAGAGGACGAGCGCGAGGCCGATGAGACCTGCTTGCAGCGCTTGGTCCAAGGAATCCGCGCCAAGTGACGCTGCGACGAAGGCCGATGAGAGCTCGGTGATCTCGATGGGCAAACGACCAGACTCGACCTGGATGGCGAGCTTACGCACTTCTTCCGCGCTGAAGTTGCCGTTGATCTGGCCGCTGCCGGCCAAGATTGGACTGGACACCACGGCTGCTACCAGAACCACTCCGTCCATACGGAAGGCTAGTTGGTCAGGCGTGCCGCCCACGACGTTGGTGTAGTACAACTTGGTTGTGAGGTCGGCGAATTTGGATGCTGCTCCGCGATTCAGTTCGAACAGCAGGATCGGTTCGCCGGTTACGGTGTTAGTGCCGGCAAATGCCGTGGACATGTCCGATCCGGAGAGGCCGGAGGGCTGATCCGTGAAGTTCCCTGGGGCGGTTTCGTCGCACGGATAGGCGGTGCAGATGCGCTCGACGATTTCCAAGAGTGCGGTCGAGCCGATCAGCGACTTTGCTGCCTCTTCGTCCTCAAGACCCGGTAGCTGAATCACTAAGCGGTCGGTGCCTAGTTGCTGGATGCTTGGCTCTGCCACTCCGAGTTTGTTCACGCGGCGGGTGATGTTGTCCACAAGCCCGGCCATCTGGTCGGCGGTGGGCTCGAAGCCGTCCTCGCCAGCCTGATACACGAGGTGGATACCGCCGACGAGGTCGAGACCGAGGCTGAGGCCGAGGGGCTCACTAGAGCCACGCTCGAAGCTTCCTAGGTCGATGTTTTTGACCGCAAGCGTCGCGAATGAACCGCCAACCAAGATGATCATGGTTAGAGGCCAACGCAATCGATAGGGCCATACGAAGAGGACGGTGGCGATGCCGCTGAGAATGGTTTGCAACACGTTCTAGATGAGGTGGCGAATGCCACCGTGCCTTTCGGTAAGCCTGGCAGCGGGCGTGTTCAAGTTCGGGGTGAACCGAAACTGCGCCTGCATGTGGGGATCGGGGCAGGGTGCGCGAACCGTTGACGCTGCGTTGGTCGCAGAGCGCACTAAGAGCGGATTCTATCACGCGGAGGTACTGTCCCGGAATCGGTCGCGGAGCAGGATTGGCTAGTCGTTGCTTGCAGGGGCAGCGATTGGGAGCGCGCACGCTTGAATCTTGCCCACGTAGTGCCCGTCGTCAGTGCAGGCTTTGAAGCTCGCGCCAGGCGCATAGACCTCACCGCAATCGTGGCACTCGTACCCGAGATCGTTGTCTTCTTCATGTGCGGTGGAGTGCGCGTCGGGCATGCCTACTCTTTTCCCAGGCTGGGTTCTGGTGATTCAGCAGGTGCGCTGTCGCCTTCTTCCTGAGTGTCAGATCCGTCTTCACCAGGCGGGCGGGGCTCGCCCTCGCCATGTTCCTCGGCGCCATTGTCGACCTCAAAGAGGTCTTCTTTGGCGCGTAGGTAATCGACGTACAGCTTGCCATCTAGGTGGTCGGCTTCGTGTTCGAGAGCCTGGGCGAGCAGGTCTTCGACGCCTTTGTACTTGATGGGCTTGCCATCAAGGCCAACCGCGCGAGCCCACACTTGCTCAGCGCGAGGTATGTAGCCCTGCCAGCCAGGGAGGCTGAGGCAACCTTCGGTGACCTCACGCTCGCCTTCTTTGCGGGTGATCTCTAAGTTGATGAGGACGGTGGGCTCTTCGTCGTCTGGTAGCTGGATCACGCAGATCCGCTTCAGCGATCCGACCTGGTTAGCGGCTAGACCGACACCATAGTAGTAGTACATGGATTCGATCATGTCCGCAGCCAGCTTGTGCAGTTCAGGGTCGTCGAAATCGCGAACCTTGATGGCCTTCTCTCGAAGGATCGGGTCGTGGCCCACGTAGTGCATCGGAAGGATCGCCATGATGCACAAAGTATAACTGGCGAGCCATGACGTTGGCTCGCACTGAGAGTAGGGCGTGCCCTAGCGACTTCAGATGACGTTGACGGGATCGACGTCGACTACCCACGCGGGGGGTAGCGTCAATTTGTCCAGCAACAGTTGCGGATTGGTGGCGCGGATAAATACGTGCCAGCGCCATGCCCCTCGCAGGCGGGGTGGGTAGCCCGGCGCCGGACCGACGACATCGACGTCTTGCATGTCCCACTCGCGAGCGATCTTGCGTAGCGTGTTGGCCATGCGCTGAGCCTCGTTGCGGGCGGTCTCGACTTCTGAGTGGCCGAACAGCAGGCGAACCAGGCGCGTTAGCGGCGGGTTGCCGTGGTCTCGCCGATACTGCATCTCCTGTTGGTAGAAGGCAGGGTAGTCCTGGAGTGCAGCGGCCTGGATGGCATAGTGGTCTGGTTGGTAGGTCTGGATGAGTACCTCGCCGTGGCCACCCCCGCGACCGGCGCGCCCTGCGACCTGGGTGAGCAATTGGAAGGTGCGCTCAGGCGCTCTGAAGTCCGGCAGGTTCAAGCCGAGGTCGGCGAGAACCACGCCAACGAGGGTGACTGAGGGCAGGTCGAGCCCCTTGGCGATCATCTGCGTGCCCACGAGGATGTCGGCTTGGCCAGATTCGAAGGTATTGAGCAGGTCAGCGTGGCTGGCGGCGGTTGACGCGGTATCGCTGTCCCATCGGAGTACGCGCGCGTCAGGGAGCAAGGCGTGAACCTCCTCGACGATCTTCTGGGTACCTGCGCCGAGCGACCTGATGTGTGGACTTCGGCAGTTCGGGCAGACTGAGGGCACTTGTCTGCGTTTGTTGCAGTGATGGCACACCAGCGTTCCTGGCTGGCTGGCCCCCGTTTTCTGTTCCCTCTGTTGTTCTGCGCCGTGCAGCGTCAGTGGAGTCGCGCAGCGCGAGCACTTGACCACGTGGCCGCAGTTGCGGCACTCGACTATGCCGGCGGTGCCTCTGCGGTTGAGGAAAAGAATGGCTTGCTTGCCGGTCGCAAGCGTGTGGTGAAGACGCTCCTGCAGGTGCTTGCTGAACACACTACTGTTGCCCTGTCGAAGCTCGTCGCGCATGTCGACGATGCGGACATCAGGCAGGTGCGTGGCGGCGCCCGACCGTTCGATACGCGATGGCAGGACGAGGCGACCGATGGCCCCACGCTCGGCGGCGTACGCGGTGCCAAGATCGGGTGTCGCGCTGCCGAGCACGACGACTGCGCCGGTGATGCGGGCCATCTGGTTGGCCACGTCTCGCGCGTGGTAGCGGGGTGCGCCATCCACCTGCTTGTACGTCCACTCGTGCTCTTCGTCGAGGATGATGAGACCGAGGTCTCGCTGAGGGGCGAAGAGGGCAGATCGCGGGCCGACGACGATCCGACGCTCGCCCCGATGGACGGCCCACCATTCCTCCCAGTGACGCATGGGAGAGAGACCACTCTGGAGCAGGGCGACCTCCCCAGGGAACCTCGCTTCGAAACGAGCGACGGTCTGGGGAGTCAGGGATAGCTCGGGGACGAGGACGATGGCCCGCTTGCCCGCATCCATACAGCGCGCAAGGGCTTGCAGGTAGACCTCGGTTTTCCCTGAGCCCGTCACTCCTTCCAGAAGAAACGTTCGCGGAGTGATTGACGGGTCGTCCTGAGCGGCATTGATGGCGGCGAGCGCTTCGGACTGCGGCCCGGTGGGGAGCAAGGGCGATTCACCTACTCGTCCGCCGGTGGGATGCAGCTTGAGGGGCTCTTCGGAAAGAGAAACGAGCCCTTTGGCGACGATCCCTGCGAGTGCGGTTGCGCCGAACTCCCGGCGGATGGCGGGTGCGAAGTGGGTCGCGGTAGGGTGCGAGGCGAGGTGCGCAAGCAATGAGGCTTGCCTTGGAGCGCGCTTCAACGATTCAACGTGCGTGGCGACATCTGCGGGCGCGACGGTCAGGCGAACGACCTGCGCGGTGCGTTGCTGTGGGCGGGCCTCTGGCTCAGGCATGCGCTCTTCTAGCAAGCCCGCATGGATGAGCCCACGCGCGGCGTTGGCGACCCACGGCCCCAGTGTGCGCGTGAGTATGGCTGTCTGGTGCGGTCGGGGGTTGGAACGCAGGTAGGAAAGCAGCTTCGTGGCACCCGCTGACAAGCGCTCTGGTTCCTCGGCGTCGGCGATGAGTTGAACGGTGGTTCGGGATCGACCGCGCATGCCTGGGGGCAGCATGGGCGCAATGGCGTCGTATAAGGAGGCGCGGTAGTAGCGAGCGATCCACTCTGCGAGTTTCAGGTGCGCGACATCGAGCACCGGTTCGGGGTGGACGAGCCCCAAGACGGGCTTTACGTAATCGAGTTTGAGTTCCTGTGCCAGCGCGACAACGACGCCGTGGAGCGTGCGCTGACCAAAGGGCACGCGCACGAGATGCCCGACGGCGAGTTCCAAGCTAGGGGGGCACTCGTACGTGAATCGGTCGCCCGGGACGTTGGTCCGAGAGTCGACGACTACTTCTACGTAAGGGGCTTTTTCATCATGCGTGACCAAGCGGCGAGTCCTCCGGCGCGGAGTATAGGCCCGAGGTGGTTAGCGGGCGGGTCGAATAGCAAGTGGAGAGCGGGTGTTGGAACCTACGCTTTCGGAGTCGGGGTACCAAAAAAGGGACCGGCCATTCGGCCGGTCCCTTGAGAAACCGTAGTTCAGACTTGCGCGCTTACCGCTTTCCGGTTTGGGTGCGCTCCTTGATGCGGGATGCCTTACCGGATAGCCCACGCAGGTAGTAGAGCTTGGCCCGGCGGACGATGCCGCGGCGGATCACCTCTACGCTTTCGACGTTGGGGGAGTGGAAGAAGAAGCTTCGCTCGACGCCGATGCCGGATGCGACACGACGCACGGTGAAGGAACTGGACGGCCCGCCCCGGCGCTTCCGGAGTACGACTCCCTGGAAACTCTGCTGACGCCGACGTTCGCCTTCACGGATCCACACGTTGACTTTGATGGTGTCCCCGGGCTGGAACTCAGCGATCTTTTCGTTCGAAACCAGGGTTGATACTTCGCGGGCTTCCATAACTACTCACATCCTCATTTGGGTCGCAACCTCACGATTATAGCCGGAACGGGGCTGGGCCGACAATGTTGGACGGTTGGGGCAGGCTAGATGGTCGTTAACAATTGAACTCGCGCGAGAGATTGCTCCCACGGATCCTCGCGTGGCTCAAGCGAGTCGTTGGCGCGCATCTCAACCTGGTTGTTGCGCCAGGTGGCTAGTACGCCAGAGCTGCCGTCGAGTAATGCGTCCGTCGCTGCGACGCCCATGCGAGTGGCGAGGATGCGGTCGAAGCGCGTGGGGATGCCGCCTCGTTGTATGTAGCCGAGGACGGTGTAGCGCGCTTCGTAGGCATTCGGAGATCCGTTGATGAGGTCGGTGAGCTCCGCTGCGCGCCAGCGTGCGCCCTCCGCCACGACGATGATGAAGAGCCGTTTGTTGCGCAGGAACGTTTCGCTCATCTCGTGGAAGATGTCCTCGAGTTCCACCGGGCGCTCAGGCGTGAGGATCATCTCAGCACCTGTCGCGATGCCGGCCATGACGGCGATGTAGCCACTGTGACGTCCCATGACCTCGACGAGCATGGCTCGGCGGTGCGCGGCCGCGGTGTCCTTAAGGCGGTCGATCGCCTCCATCGCTGTATTGATGGCGGTATCAGCCCCGATGGTTATCTCGGTCCCCGGCATGTCGTTGTCTATCGTTCCGGGAATAGTTACAGCGGGGAAGCCGATCTTATGGAGTTCGGTCGCCCCCGCGAGAGAGCCTTCCACGCCGATGACGACGATCCCGCCGATGCCGTCTTCTCTCAGCCGGTCGACTGCCGCCTGGCGGGCTTCAGGGAGTAAGAATCGAGGGCTTCGGCCCGCGCCTATGATGCTGCCGCCGCGGCCGATGATCGCCGCTACGCTGGAGGTTGTCAGCTGCTGCATCCGGTGGTCGATGAGACCGTCGTATCCGTCCCAGCCAGCCCAAACTTCTACTCCGCGACCGAGGGCGGTTCGAGTGACCGCGCGGAGGGCCGCGTTCATTCCGGGTGAGTCGCCACCGCTAGCGATGACTGCGATCTTGTCCATGAGCGCGATTCTACTCCTGTTATGGGGGCGTCGCGGACCGGAAAAGCAACCGCGAAACGAATCTGGAAATGGGTTCCAGCAGGTGGTGGCCTGGTGGAGGGTAAAACTGGTGGTTGACGGTCGTTTGGTTGGCTGATAGAGTTTGTCTATTAGCTTTTGGTGATTAGAGCGACGCGGCACCACCCGTTCCCATCCCGAACACGGAAGTGAAACGCATCAGCGTCGACGATACTGGTTGGGCAACTAGCTGGGAAAATAGACCATCGCCAGGAGCTATTATTTTCAATCAAGCCCGGGTGCATTGCGCCCGGGCTTTTCTTTGGCCTTCGCTGGGGTTCCCCCGTGGGGCTCAGGGTTGGGTCGGGAACCCGTCGTCCAGTTCGTCCGTACATGCGGGCATGGATGCCACTACATGGAATCCCGTGTATCCCTTTATGACGCCTAAAACGGGGCAACTCCTGGTAGACAGCCTTCCACGCGCCAGCGTAAACTCATAGCAGGCAAATAGGCCTTAAAGTGGGGTCGTTATGGCTGAGGAGCCAGGGGTCGGCCGTCAATTGCAGCCAACGATGGCCGAGTTACTTGAAGAGTCTGATCCGTTGCAAGAACTGCGGCGGGGGGACGTTGTCGAAGGACAGATTATGCGAGTGGATTCCGATGGAATCCTCGTTTCGATCGGCCACAAATCTGAGGGCGTGGTGCCCTTACGCGAAGCGCGATCAATCACGCCTGATTCCCAGGCGCGATATCAGATCGGCTCCACGATCCAGGTTCTAGTACTGGACGCGTCCCACGTTGACGGCCATGTGCTGTTGTCTATCGACAAAGCCAGGGGCGAGTCGTCGTGGGGGGTCTTGGAAGAGCTCGTCGAAAGCGGGGGCACTGTCCAGGCGCGGATCACGGGTTACAACCGCGGTGGTGCTATTGTAGACGTAGACGGCCTACAGGCGTTCATCCCTCTATCCCAGGCGATCGTTCCTCCAGGCGCGGATCACGAGGCCGCCTTCGCGGGTCGCGTTGGTGAAGAGATCACCGTGAAGGTACTTGAGGTCAATCGCCGTCGTAATCGTGCAGTGCTCTCGGAGCGAGCCGCGAATCGCGAGCAGCGAGAGGGCGTCAAGGATCAACTTCTCGATGCTCTCAAAGAAGGCGACACCCGGCATGGGCGCGTTACGGGCGTGTCCAGCTTCGGCGCTTTCGTTGATTTAGGTGGTGCGGACGGGCTGATCCACATCTCGGAGCTCTCCTGGACTCCAGTGGCCTCCGTGGAGGATGTGGTCAAGCCTGGCCAAGAGGTGGACGTATACGTCCTGCGAGTGGATCGCGAGACTCGACGCATCGCGCTCAGCCTCCGACGGCTGGAGGCGACCCCGTGGGATCGCGCTGCTGGGCAGTTCGTTGTCGGCCAATTGGTTACCGGTGTGATCACCAAACTGACAGATTTCGGAGCCTTCGCTCGCATCGACGATGCGGTTGAAGGACTCATACATATATCGGAACTGACGGAGCGACATATCCGTCACCCGAAAGAAGTGGTTGGCGTTGGCGATACGATGTCTCTGAAGATCGTCAGCCTTGATCCCGACCGACATCGGTTGGGGTTGAGCCTGAAGCAGGCAGAGGAAGATGCAACGCCAACTGAGTACCGAGACCCTGCGCCGGAGCCCGCTCCTTTGTTTGATCTCGGTGCATTAGAAGAAGTAGTGGACAACGTCGAGGAACCAACTGGCGACGAAGACGAGTCGTAGATCAAGGACGGACCTAGATCATGGCAAGCAGATTTGAAAAGTTCTCAGAGCGCGCCCGCAGAGTGCTATCGCTAGCACAAGAGGAGGCGCAGCGCTTCAATCACAACTACATAGGCACTGAACATATCCTGCTAGGTCTCGTACGCGAGACTGATGGCGTAGCTGCTCGCGTATTGAGCAGCCTTGGCGTGGAGCTATCCAAGGTGCGCTCCGCAGTCGAATTCATCATCGGCAGGGGTGAGCGACCGTCTCCTGGTGACATCGGCTTGACGCCTCGTGCGAAGAAGGTCATCGAGTTGGCGGTGGACGAAGCTCGCCGCTTGAGTCACCACTACATAGGAACAGAGCATCTCCTCATCGGCATCATGCGTGAAGGTGAGGGTGTGGCAGCCGGAGTTCTCGAGAGCCTAGGCGTCTCGTTGGACAAGGTTCGCGCCGAGACCACTCGTATCCTTAATCAGAGCGTTTCCCCGCGACAGAGCCAGCGTGGGACGAGCACTCGCACACCAACTCTCGACCAACTGGGTATCGATCTCACGGCTGCATCCAGGGCAGGAAAGCTTGACCCCGTCATCGGCCGCAGCAAAGAGCTTGCTAGGGTCATCCAGATCCTGAGCCGTCGGACGAAGAACAACCCTGTGCTGATCGGCCCGCCAGGTGTCGGCAAGACCGCCATCGTTGAAGCGTTGGCGCAGCATGTTGTCAGCGGCGACGTTCCGGACAGCCTCGCCAACAAGCGCGTCGTCACACTCGACATGGGTGCGCTGGTTGCGGGCACGAAGTATCGCGGTGAGTTCGAGGAACGCCTCAAGAAGGTCATCGAAGAGATCAAGGCTGCAGGCAACTGCATCTTGTTCATCGACGAGATGCACACCATGGTTGGCGCTGGCGCTGCGGAAGGTGCGGTTGACGCCGCGAACATCCTTAAGCCTTCGCTGGCACGTGGCGAGTTGCAGACGATCGGCGCTACGACGACCGACGACTACCGCAAGTACGTTGAGCGTGACCCCGCGTTGGAGCGCAGGTTCCAGCCGGTGAACGTTGAGGAGCCTTCTACCGAGGAGACCGTAGAGATACTCCGCGGTATCAAGAGTAAGTTCGAAGAGCACCACGGTGTGATTATCGAAGACGAAGCCCTTCAGGCAGCGTCGACGTTGGCATCGCGGTTCATCGCAGATCGGTTCCTGCCGGACAAGGCCATAGACCTTATGGACGAAGCTGGCTCCCGCGTTCGGATCCGCACAAGCGGCACGCCGCTGTCCGTGAAGGAATCTCAGAAGGGGCTGGAGACGGTTCGTCGCGAGAAGGACGAGGCCATCGCTCAGCAACAGTACGAGTACGCGGCTGAGTTGCGGGATCGTGAGCTGAAGCTGGCGGATAAGCTCCAGCAGATCCAGAGCGAGTTCCAGGTGAACACGTCAGACGAAAAGCCTGTGGTCAACGCTGAAGAGATCGCGGAAGTGGTCAGCATGTGGACGGGAATCCCGGTCACCAGGATGGCGTTGGAAGAGACCGAGCGCCTGATACACATGGAAGACAACCTCCACAAGAGGATCATCGGCCAGGATGAGGCTATCGTTAGCATCTCGAAGGCAGTTCGCCGGGCACGTGCAGGGTTGAAGGACCCGCGCAGGCCCATCGGTAGCTTCCTGTTCCTGGGCCCCACAGGCGTCGGTAAAACCGAACTGGTGAGGGCGCTGTCCGAGTTCATGTTCGGTGCAGACGACGCCATGATTCGCCTGGACATGTCGGAGTTCATGGAGCGCCACACCGTCGCACGGCTGGTCGGTGCACCCCCAGGCTACGTAGGCTACGAAGAGGGTGGTCAGTTGACTGATGCGATCCGTCGCAGGAGTTACAGCTGTATCTTGTTTGACGAGATCGAGAAGGCTCACCCGGATGTGTTCAACATCCTGCTGCAGATCTTCGACGACGGTCACCTGACCGACGCCAAGGGTCGCAAGGTGGACTTCCGCAATACCATCATCGTGATGACGTCCAACATCGGGTCAGACCTCATCAAGCGGGACACGTCCATCGGGTTCTCGCACACGATGACGAATGAGCAAGAGGCGGCCGGCGCCTACGAGAAGATGAAGGGCAAGGTGGACGAAGAGGTCAAACGCTTCTTCCGCCCCGAGTTCCTCAACCGCATCGACGGCCAGTTGGTCTTCCATGCGCTGACCAAGGAGCACATCGTCAGCATCGTTGACCTGATGCTTAACGAAGTGCGTAAGCCGATGCTGGAGAAGGGCCTCAGCCTTGAGGTCAGCGATGCGGCAAAGGCATGGCTTGGTGAAAAGGGTTACGACCCGACGTTCGGTGCGCGCCCATTGCGCAGGGTCATCGAGAAGAACATCGAGGATCCGTTGTCTGATTCCGTCCTGGCCGGAACGTACAGTCCGGGGGACACGGTGATGGTCGATGTCAACGCGGACGATGATGCGCTCACCATTGGGCCTGCGGTCGTGGTCGCGGCTGCTCAGTAGGCGATGTTACGATAGCTAGTAATCCCGCCCTTGTAAGGTTCTAACCCTGCGCCGAACCAAGGGACTCAGTGGCAGGCGAGATTTGTTACCTCGTCCTGTCACCTTAGTATGTAAGGAGGGGGAAGCAAACGCTTCCCCCTCTTCTTTTTAACTACTGCGTAACTATTGCGGGGCACCCACTTGGCGCTATGCGTAGCCCAGTGGCTGCGCGAGGGTGCTAAGTAGGCTCTGCCAGTTGCCTCTTGCGTCGGCGGCGCGTGATGGGTGAGCATGCGTGGCATGTCGCCAACTCCTAAAGCATCCAAGCCCAGAATCACATTCCTTTGCCAAGATTGCGGGCACACGAGCCCGAAGTGGGACGGACGCTGTCCCGGTTGTGGAGCGTGGGGCACCTACGTCGAGTTCAGCGAATCCAAACGGCCAGCGGTGGCCGCTGTGGCTGCCGCCCGCCGCGTGAGTGGGCCTATGTCGTCACCTCGGCCTGCGTTCACGCCCGCGTACGCGCCTGCGGCGACCGTAACGCCGCTGGCCGAGCAACCAGGTGGCGACGAGTTGCGCATCGCTTTGGGCATGCCGGAGCTAGACCGACTGTTGGGCGGGGGCATCGTCGTTGGATCAGTGATGCTGCTAGCTGGCGACCCGGGCATCGGCAAGTCCACGCTGTTGCTGCAAGCCGCCGCTCGGATCGCCAGCGGGGGAGAGAAAGTTCTCTACGTGTCCGGCGAGGAGTCAGGCGCCCAGGTGAGGATGCGGGCGTCGCGGATCGGCGCATCGGCGCCCGGGCTGCTGTTCGCGGGTGAAACGAACGTCGAAAGTGTGGTCGCCCTGCTGGAGAGCGAGCGGCCCAAGCTGGTGATCATCGATTCCATCCAGACTCTGTATCTGGAGAGCACGGCATCGGGTGCGGGCAGCGTTGCGCAGGTTCGCGATTGCGCGCAGGTGCTGTTGGGCTGGGCCAAGACTAGCGGCGTGCCGCTGTTCCTGGCGGGCCACGTGACGAAGGACGGGAACATCGCCGGGCCGCGCGTTCTGGAGCACATGGTGGACGTGGTGCTGTACATGGACGGCGACGAGATGGGCAGCTATCGGATACTGCGTTGCACGAAGAACCGCTTCGGCTCCACCAACGATGTCGCGCTCCTTGAGATGCGCGGCGATGGGTTGGCCGAGGTTAACGATCCGTCCGCCGCGCTCATCGCGGAGCGCCAGCGAGCGGTTCCCGGCTCGGCCGTGATCGTGACGCTGGAGGGAACCCGCCCCCTACTGTCTGAGGTGCAGGCGCTAACCAACATGTCAGCGTTCACGCCCCCACGTCGAACGGCGAACGGCATGGACTTCAATCGCATGGCGATGGTGTCTGCGGTGTTGTCGCGGCGCGCGAAACTGAGCTTGGGAAACCAAGACATCATGGTGAACGTGCCAGGTGGCTTGAAGGTGAACGAGCCCGCAGGTGACTTGGGTCTCGCCCTCGCGATGGCCTCCAGCTACCTTGATGTGCCGCTCGACCCCGACACGGTGTTCCTCGGCGAGGTGGGGCTGAACGGCGAGATCAGGCGCATCCCTCAGGTCGAGCGACGACTAGCAGAGGCTGTGCGCCACGGCTTCAAGACAGCGGTGATACCCAAGAACAGCGCCAGCCAACTCAGCGAGTCGCCCGGCTTACGGATCGTGGGCGTCGACAGCCTACGCGAGGCGATGGCGGAGTGTGGCTTAGGGCGTGCCGCACGCGAGTCATAGGTAGGGCGACCGAAGGGTGGCGTTCAGGAGTCCTCAGGCACCCGCTATCGGAGAACCTCGGTGTAACCGGCGCGGGCGTTGACCGTGGTGGCGCGTCGACCATCAGGATCAAGTCCAACACGCTTAGCACTACGGCGGCGCCGACAACCTCCTCGGTGGATCGGGTATCGACCGCATGAAGGGCGAAGCAGGGAATGACACGTGCAATGGTGCCGGTGGCGCCAGCGACACAGCACAGACCTGTGAGATCGTAGCCAACGTCCCGTAACTCTACCCTCTGTCCGTAGCAGTGTAGAAAGTACAAAGAGGCCCCGGATCATCCGGGGCCTCTTTTTTGTCCAGAGTCGAGTTTGGCGCGCTCACGTCACGTGCTGGGATTCGGTTATCATCCGGGCCGGGACGCAAGGAGAGCCACATATGAGTTGGATCGGCGATTTCATCTGGAAACGATTGCCTTGGAGCCTGCGCCAGGCTGAGTGCACGCACTTCGCGGAGGCGGTGCACATCGACGCAGGCGAGGCTGAGGGTTGTGAGGAGTGCCTGAAGATGGGGGGCGAGTGGGTGCATTTGCGCCGCTGCATGGTGTGCGGCAAGGTCGGCTGCTGCGACAACTCACCCAACGTTCACGCAACGCGTCACTTCGAGGAAACGGGTCACCCGGTGGCGCGATCCATCGAGCCCGGTGAGTCGTGGGGTTGGTGCTTCCCCGATAAGGTCATGACGCCAGACGTAGAGGTCTTGCGTAAGTAGCGCGTCACGCTAGTGCCTGCGTAAGTTGGGGTCGTCGCCGCGCATCGTCGCAACCAGCGCGGCTATCCCCGCGATTGTACCGAACACCCTCAGCGTGACCGCGATGCCGTGGATGACCAACTCTCGTTGCGCCAGCCCGAGATCCGCGCCTTGCGCTGAGCCACCGGACCACCCCGAGTTCGCAACGAAGATCGCCTCTGCGGTGGCGATTCCCGTGATCAGACCGATGTTGCGAAGCGTTGGGATCAACCCTGACACCGTTCCCATCTGGTCGGGAGGCGCTGCGCCCATGATGGCGCTCTGGTTGGGTGGGTTGAACAGCGAACTTCCAAGGGATGACGCTCCGAGCATCACGAGAATCAACGGAATCGGCGCGTCAGCGGGCAGAGTCGACAGGCCAAAGAATGCGACCGCGGTCGTCCCGAGGCCCAGTGGTGTGAGGATGCGAGGGCCGAAGCTGTCTGACAGGCGCCCCGCTATCGGCGACATGAAGATCATCATGGCTGGGCCTGCCAATAGCACGAGACCGGCGCCTGCTGGCGAGAGCGATTTCCCGATGATCAGGTAGAAGGGCATCAGGAACGACAGCGTCACGACAGTCATCGTTGAGGCAACCATGAGGCCGCTGCCGATTGCGAAGGCTCGTCGTTTGAATATGCGTAGGTCGATCACGGGACTGGGTGATCGCAACGACATGATGATGAACGTGGCGATCAGCAGCAAACTGGTCCCGAAGAACGCGATGAAGGGCAGGGACTCGAAGCCCTGGCTGGATCCACGGTTCACGCCGATGGCGAAGGTGGATGCGGCGAAGAACAGAGTGATCGAGCCGAGGATGTCGAAACGGCCCTCGGGTTTGTTCTCCCGTGGGTGATCTTTCTCCAACAGGATCACGGCCAGCACGAACGCCCCGGCCGCCAATGGAACGCGGATCAGGAATATCCAACGCCAGCCCAGCGTGCCCAACATCAGTCCACCGAGCGAGGGGCCAATCATCATGCCGACGGCCGCTGCGGACATGAGGATGCCGAGCGCTTTACCGCGTTCCTGGCGTGGGAACGCCGATGTGACGATCGCGGACGCTAGCGCGTTGCTCATGGCGGAACCTGCGCTCTGCACCATGCGCGCGAGGATCAGCGGCACGATGCCGGTCGCAAGACCAGCAAGCAGCATGCCAATCGCGTAAACGAGCATGCCGCCGACGAACACGCGACGTACGCCGAAGAGGTCGCCGAACCTGCCTGCGGGCAACACGAGCCCTAACGAGATCAGTTGGAACCCCAACGAAACCCAGATGACCGTAGAAGTTTTGCCTGAGAAGACATCCGTGAGCGTGGGCAGGGCTATCAGGACGATGCTGAAATCAGACGTACCGAGCACCGTGCTGGTGGCAGCGATGCCCAGCGCGATCCACTTGTAATTCGCTCGGTGATTCGTCGTTTCGCGCATAGGCTCGAGTGTGGTGTTGACTGAGTGCTTGAGGCGTTGCGATGGTAACATTCGGCGTGGGCTGTGACGGCCCGCTACGGCCCACGGTGGCCCCACAAGGTGACGCGAACGATGACAACTGAACCGCTGCCCGTACGACGATTACCCGATTGGCTCAAGGTGCGAATGCCCGGAAGTCCGGGTTTCTTGGATCTGCGCCAGAAGTTGCGCACTGCTGAACTCAGCACGGTTTGCGAAGAGGCGCACTGCCCCAACATCGGTGAATGTTGGGATCGAAAGAGTGCGACTTTCATGATACTAGGTGAAGTGTGCACCCGCGCATGCCGCTACTGCGCTGTCACCAGTGGCAAGCCGCTGGGCCTCGACCTGGAGGAGCCCGGGCGACTGGGCCGCACCGTCGAGCAACTGGAGTTGCGCTACGCCGTCATCACATCGGTCGACCGCGATGACCTCCCGGACGGCGGCGCGTGGGTATTCGCCGAAAGCATCAGACAGATCCACCAGCGCCTGCCAGCCTGCGAGGTTGAGGTGCTGATTCCTGACTTTCAGGGGCACTGGGACGACCTGCGCACGGTTTTGGACTCGGGCCCCGCTGTGCTCAATCACAACATCGAGACCGTGCGACGTGTGTTCAAGTCCGTCCGAGCCAAGGGCGATTACGACCTCTCGCTTGAGTTGCTGAAAATCTCTACGCAGACGCACCCGAAAATCCCCACCAAGAGCGGCATCATGGTGGGCCTGGGCGAGACACGCGAGGAGATCTCGCAGACGATGGCCGACCTTCGCGCGGTCGACGTTGACCTGCTAACGGTCGGCCAGTACCTGCGCCCGAGCAAGGCGCACGTGGAGATGGACCGCTTCTATCACCCCAGTGAATTCAAAGAGATCGAGGAGGAGGGGCTGGCGCTGGGTTTCAAGTACGTTGCCTCTGGCCCTCTCGTTCGCTCTTCCTACCACGCAGAAGAACAACTCGACGCGGCGCGCGGCGTGCTGGCGTAATCGTTCGTATAACCAATCAAGCACTGGAACAGATGCGCATGTCGCTAACTACACAACAGACGAAACAGATCATGGACGCCGCAGAGGCCAAGGCGCAGGAGATGGGCCTGGCGATCGCCGTGTGCGTGGTCGATCACAACGGCCTGATGAAGGGCTTCCTCAAGATGGATGGCGCTTGGTTCACCACCAACGACATCGCGCTGGGCAAGGCCAAAGCAGCGGCTGGTACCAAGCGCTCCAACGGCGACACCGCTGATCGCGCAGGACGCCCGGTGTTCCAGTACCAGCTTGTCCACATGGGAGCGGTATTCGCCCAGGGTGGCGAGCCGATCTTCGAGGGTGACGCCTGCGTCGGTGCTGTTGGCGTCAGTGGCGCTCCTGGCGGCCCCCAAGACGAGGAGATCGCCCGCGCTGCGCTAGCGGGGATCTAGAGAGCGCACTGCGCGAGGTCTGGTGGGGCGTCAGCAATCCCACTGTTGTTCCCGAACCGGAGTGAGTGGTACGGTTGGCGGCACTCGCTCCTAGGAGACTCCCCATGATCCGAATCGCTGTGCTGGACGACTACGCTGAAAACGCTAAAGACCTCGCTGACTGGGATTCGATCCCGGACGCGGAGATCGTGTACTTCAGGGACCACGTCTCGGAGCCTAACGCGCTGGTGGAGATGCTCCAGGGCTTCGACATCGTCCAGATGATGCGCGAGCGTACGCCGTTCCCGGCAGAGGTCGTCGATCGATTGCCTGACTTGAAGCTTCTGTCCGGCACCGGTGGACGGCACCCCCACGTGGACATGGACGCCTGCACGCGCCTCGGTATCCAGGTCACGAACACGAGCGGATCGTCAGGCGTTGGGCCGGGCGGGCCGACGATGGAGTTAGCGTGGGGGCTCATCATCGGCCTGATGCGCCACATCCCGTGGGAAGACCGGCAGATCCGCGAAGGTCGATGGCAGACTCGCATGGGCACCGGCCTCTCGGGCAAGACGCTGGGCATCATGGGGCTGGGCAGCATCGGCGTTCCCATGGCCAACATCGCCAACGCTCTCGGCATGAACGTCATCGCGTGGAGTCGGTCGCTGACGCCTGAGCGGGCGGAAGCCGCTGGTGCGACGTACGCCTCATGGGACGAGTTGTTCAAGCAATCGGACGTGCTAACGATCCACGTCCCACTGTCCGACGAGAGTCGAGGCTGGGTTGGCGCTCGTGAGCTGGGACTGATGAAGCCGACGGCTTACCTCATCAACACGTCGCGCGGGCCCATCGTGCAGACAGGTGCGCTGGTGGATGCGCTGCGCAATGACACGATCGCTGGTGCGGCTGTCGACGTGTACGACAGCGAGCCGATCTCAATGAACCATCCGCTGCTTGCGCTCGAAAACGTGGTGCTGACGCCACACGTGGGCTATGCGAGCGTGGAGGGCCTGCGCAACTTCTATCGGGGCGCGGTGGCCAACATCAACGCGTGGGTCGCGGGCGAGCCGATGAAGGTGGCCAACGAGGCCGTGCTGGGCAGCGAGCGCAAGCGCTAGGTAGGCAGGGTACTCCCTGCACCCACTGGCTGCCGCTTGGCGATGGAGCCTGTAACCAAATGGCTAACGGGGATATGCGTGTTTGTGCCCGCCCGCCCGACCCTCTGTCGCTGCTTGCGCAGGGCCTTCAGGTGGGAACGCCTTCGGCCACTGTCGACTCCGGGTGGTTTGCCCAATCGCGGTGGTAGCGGCGAAGCCAAGATGGGCGTGCCTATGTATGGACGAGCGCGAGGGCCGAAACCTAAGCCGAGCCTAGCTGCGGCGGTGGCTGACGTAGTCCGTTAGGGCTTCGAGGGATTCGCGGGCGCGGTGTTGGGGGACGCGGGTGAGGGCGTCCAGCGCGGCTTGCTTGTAGCTTTCCATGACGGCGGCCGATTCGTCGATGACGCTGGAGGCGCGGACGAGGTCGACGACAGCTTGGAGGTCGTCGGGTTCTCGGCTGCCTTGGGTGAGGCGTTTCATGGCGGGCAGGTCCGGGTTCTGCTCGGCGAACAGGAGGACCGGCAGGGTGATGGTGCCCTGGAGGAGGTCGTTGCCGACGGGCTTGCCTAGTTCTTCTTCGGTGCCGGTGAAGTCGAGCAGGTCGTCCATGATCTGGAAGGCCATGCCCAGGTTGTAGCCGTATTGGCTGAGCGCTTGGCACTCAACTTCGGGTGCATCGGAGAGCACTCCGCCCGCCTCTGCTGCTGTGCAGAAGAGCGACGCGGTCTTGTTGTAGATGCGCTGGTTGTACTCCTCGATGGACTGGCTCCAGTCGTGGGTGCTGAAGTACTCGGCGAGTTCACCCTGCGCAAGCTCCATAATCGTCTCTGAGAAGCGCCGAACCACGCGTAGGTTCTCCGTGTCGCAGACGTAGGTTGCTGAGGTGGCGAATACGTAGTCGCCCAGCAGCACCGCGACATCGTTGCCCCAGATGTTGCTGATCGTCGCTCGCCCGCGGCGCGTGTCCGCCTTATCGACGGTGTCGTCGTGGATCAGCGTGGCGATATGCAGGAGTTCCACGGCGGTGGCCATGGTCACGAGCCTGTCCTCAGGGCCGTCGCGGAGCGCGCCTGCCAGGAGCGTGACAGTGGGCCGTACCTTTTTCCCGCCGCTGACGACGGCGTGCTCAAGCAGGCCGTCCTCGCCGGACAGCTTGGCGTGTCCTGCCAGGTTTCGGAGGCCATCGACGACCATATCTAGTCGTTCCTGGATGGGCTCGTAGATGAAATTGACGTCTGGTTCTGTCATGACCTACCCGAGCAGCGCGACCATCTCGTCGGCTACCGAGTCGTCGAGCTTGGTGAACAGAGGCGTTGGCTGCGGGATCTTCGTTCCGGGTACGGGACGCTCGATGGCCCACGAGCCATCAATCATGCTGCCGGAGAGGCCGAGCAGTTCGTGCAGTTTCTGCGCGCTAAAGGGCAGGAACGGGTATAGGGTCGTCTTCAGCGCTGAAAGCACGTAGGTGCACGTGTATAGCGTCTTGGCGGCCTCGTTCTTGTCCTCTTTGATCTGCTTCCAGGGAGCCTGAGAGTCGATGTACTTGTTCGCGTCGCGTGCCAGGCCCATCGCGCCGTTCAGCGCTTCGCGCAAACGAACGGCGGTAAGGCTGGCTGCGACCGCAGCCAGGGCCGCGTCGGCCTTGGCGATAAGCTCGTTGTCGGCGTCGCGCAGGTCGCCTGGGTCGGGGATGGCCTCGTCGAAGTTGCGGTGCACCTGGGTGAGCGTGCGGTGGACGAGGTTACCGAAGGTCGCGACCAGTTCGTCGTTGTTGCGACGGACGTAGTCTGCCCACGAGAAGTCGGAGTCGCCGGTCTCTGGCATCGTCGCCGCGATGTGGTAACGCAGCGGGTCCGGTGGCAGGCGATCGAGATAATCGGGCACCCACACCGCCCAATTGCGGCTGGTGGAGAGCTGCTTGCCCTCCAGCGTCAGGAACTCGTTGGACGGCACGTCGTAGGGAAGGTTGAGCCCTCCGTAGCCCAGCAGCATGGCGGGCCAGATGATCGTGTGGAAAGGAATGTTGTCCTTGCCGATGAAGTAGTACGACTTGGTGGACGGATCTTCCCAGAAGGGACGCCATGCTTCGGGCTCGCCAGAGTTCTGTGCCCACTCTTTGCTGGCGGATAGATAGCCGCAAACCGCCTCGAACCACACGTAGATGCGCTTCTCCTCGTAGCCCGGGATGGGCAGAGGCACGCCCCAGTCGATGTCGCGACTGATCGCGCGATCCTTCAGGCCCTCGGTGAGGTAGCCACGGGTGAAGTTCTTCACGTTCGGGCGCCAGTGATCTTGCTTGTTGACCCACTCCAGAAGCTCGTTCTGGAAGGAGCTGAGCTTGTAGAAGAGGTGGTCCGTGTCTCGGATCTCTACGGGGTAGCGCTGGTCGCCCTGCCGGTACTTAGGGTCGATCAGGTCGATCGGGTCGAGTATGCGACCGCAGTTGTCGCACTGGTCGCCTCGGGCGTCCAGGTAATCGCAGTGCGGGCACGTACCCTGCACGTATCGGTCTGGCAGGAACCGCTGGAAGTCGGGTGAGTAGGTCACCTTCATGGAATCGCCGTAGAGAAGGCCCTTCTCGTTCAGCTTCAGCAGGAGTTCCGTCACCACCTCACGATGGTTGTCGGTCATGGTGTGGGTGAACAGATCGAAGGTGATGCCGAGTTTCTCGAAGGAATCCAGGAACGACGCGTGGTACTTCTCCACGACGTCGCGTGGGGTAACGCCATCGTCCTCGGCTTTGCGCATGATGGGCGTGCCGTGGGAATCGCTGCCGGAGACCATCAGCACCTCATCGCCATTCATGCGATGGAAGCGCGCGAAGATATCGGCGGCGAGATAGCAGCCGGCGAGGTGGCCAAGGTGAAGCGGGCCATTGGCGTAAGGCCATGCCACGCCTATGAAAATGCGGTCAGACATGCGGGAAACACTCGTAAAACTGGCGGTGCCAACATTCTAGCATCGTGGAGGGGCGGATTAGAGGGGTAGGTAGTTACGAACGTATCGCGAGTATGAATTGATCCGAACCGTCATCGACCACCGGAGCAAAACGGCGATGAGTCGCTCGGTCGTGAGCGCCCGATCCATAGCAGGTGTCATCCGATATCCTCGAATACGTCCGGCCTAATGGTCGAGGAAGCAATCCGGGAGGTGATGTTGATGCAACGTCCGCGCCAGTTCTCTTTGGTGCTTGAAATTCCGGCGGCTAGCCCTGACGAGGCGAGCGCGCATTTCGCGGCGAAGCTGTCGGTCGAGACTGACATCTCAGACCTCATGTTCGACCTGCAACGTGGTTACGAAGGTTTCGTGCTACTCGATGTTAGGGATCAAGCATCGTTTGAGGCCTGCCATATTCCGAGCGCAGTTCACTTACCTGCGCGGCAGATCGACGCCGACACCACGCGGGGAATCCCCAAAGACAAAGCTGTTGTTGTCTACTGCTGGGGGCCCGGCTGCAATGGTGCGACGAAAGCCGCGTTGGCGCTGGCGGAACTCGGATTCAAAGTCAAAGAGTTGATAGGCGGTATCGAGTACTGGCGCAAAGAGGGTGGACGCGTCGAAGGTACGCTTTCAGATTCAGCGCCCATGTACTGGCAGGGACCTGAGTGGCCAGGGAAAACCTAATCGACCTCGCGATTCCAAAGCCCCGCGTTAAAGAGCTTTGCACTTCCCGCTAAGGAGGACGGAGAACCGGAGCGGGCGCTCGGGCCTGGGTGCGCCCCGTGCCAGCCTATATCTCCAGCCACAACTTGTACGCCTCGCGCTTGGAGACGGCGAAGGCGTCGGTGACCTGGGCGACGGCGTCGCGGCGCGTTTGGCCTTGGGCTTTGAGGGTGGCGAGCGCTGCGCGGGCGCCGTCCTCGTCGGGCTCGACGTTGGCACGGGGTGGCGCGCCGTGGACGACGATGACGAATTCCCCACGTGGGTTGTCGAAATGGGCGAGCGCTTCAGCCGACGTGCCCCTGAATATCTCTTCGTGGAGCTTGGTGAGTTCGCGGCAGACGGCTATCGTGCGGTCGCCTAGCACAGCGGCGAAATCTTCCAGGGTCGCTCGCACCCGGTGGGGCGACTCGAAGAACACGAGCGTGGATGGCTCCGCTTCCAGGGTCGTCAGCAACTCACGCCGTGCCTTTTTCGCTCGTGGAGGGAAGCCCACGAACCTGAATGTATCGCCACCCATGCCCGAGACGGAGAGCGCCGTGGTCACGGCAGACGGACCAGGGATGGCGATGACGTTGATCCCCTGCTCGGCGGCGGCACGAACGAGGTCTGCGCCTGGGTCGCTGATGGCGGGCACGCCAGCATCGGTCACGAGGGCGACGTCCTCAGTGAGGAGCGTCTCCAGCAGGCGAGGGGTGCGCGCCGCGGCGTTGTGCTGGTTGTAGCTCACCAGGCGTTTCGAAATGCCCAGGTGAGTGAGGAGCTTGCGCGATTGCCGGGTGTCCTCGGCTGCGACTAGGCCGACCTCTGAGAGGATGCGCATCGCTCGCAGCGTGAGGTCTTCCAGGTTGCCTATGGGGGTGGTGACTACGTACAGCGTGCCCATGGGGTGAGGATAGCCGATGGCAGCGCTTAGAATGGCGTTCGCCGCTTTGACCCAAAGACAGGCCAGACGAGGGGCGAGGAGATTCCATGGACGCGCTGTACACCGACGACGAACGATTGCTTGCGAAGACGATCCGCGATTTCGCTGAGGGTGAGCTTGCACCATTGGCCGCCCGCTGGGATGCGAACGAGGAGTTCCCCTGGGAGAGCATCGAGGGCCTCAAGCGCATGGATCTAATGGGCCTGACCATTGCCGCAGACGTGGGTGGCGCAGGTGCCAGCTACACCGAGATGGCGATCGTCGACGAGGAGATCGCTCGCGTTTGTGTGACGACCAGCACCACCCACCTCACGCACATCTCGCTCAGCGCGTCGACCATCGATCGTTTCGGCTCGCCTGAGCAGCGTCAGCGTTTCCTGCCTGCCATGGCCTCCGGCGAGAAGCTGGGCGCGTTCGGCCTCACGGAGCCCAGTTCAGGCAGCGATGCGTCGGACATGCAGACGACGGCGACCCGCAAGGGCGACAGCTACCTGCTTAACGGCTCCAAGACGTTCATCACCAACGGGGCAGAGTCCGACGTGATGGTGGTGTTCACCTCCCACGATCGTTCAGCGGGGGCCCGTGGGACGACGGCGTTCATCGTGGAGACGGACGCCAAGGGTCTTTCGACGGTGCCGATGCACGGGAAGATGGGCATCCGGGGTTCAGGAACGGCCAACGTGTTCTTCGAGGACTGCGAGGTGCCGGTGGCTAATCGTTTGGGTGAGGAGGGCGATGGGTTCAAGATCGCTATGGCGATCATCGATTCCAGTCGTATCTCGCTCGCCACGCAGTCGGTTGGACTAGCGCAAGGCGCGTTCGACGCTGCTGTGCGTTACGTGCAGCAGCGCGAGACGTTCGGCAAGCCGCTGAAGGAGCATCAGGCGATCCAGTTCATGCTGGCGGACATGGCCACGCAGATCGACGCCGCTCGCCTTCTCACACGTCGCTCGGCGCAGCTCAAGGACGCAGGCCACGGCCACAATAAGGAATCAGCGATGGCCAAGCTGTATGCGTCGGAGGCGGCGCATTTCTGCGTGGATAAGGCGGTGCAGATCCACGGTGGCTATGGGTTCTTCAGGGAGAATCCGGTGGAGCGTTTCTATCGCGATCAGCGCATCACGGAGATATACGAGGGGACGTCCGAGATCCAGCGTATGGTGATCTCCCGGGCCGTCCTCCGCGAAAACGCCATTTAGGCAGGGTACTCCCTGCACCGACATCGCTGCCGCTGGGCAAATAATCACGCCACGCGCAAGCCGATCCGCAACAATCGGCGCCTAGTCGGGGTACAGCCAGTCTTTGTAGACGGTGTGCTGGTAGCCCCAGTAGCCGGTGAGCAGGGTACTCCCTGCACCCACATCGCTGCCGCTGGGCAAATGATGACGCTCTTTTCTGTCAGCCGTTCTCGACCAGCAGCTTGCCATCCTGCGCAAAGCACGTCATCCGCTTGTTCCCTGGTTGGCCTTGCGCTCTCTACAATGGGCGCGGCCCCCTAGGGCTCATAGGTGAACGGGTGTTGGAGGACGTATGCGCGTGCTAGGTGTCGATCCGGGAACGAGATTCCTGGGATACGGCGTGCTCGAAGTTGATGGCCCCAGTACCAAGTGCCTCGCGTGGGGCACGCTGGAGGGCGGCAAGAAACTCGAGATCCACCAACGTCTGTTCGTGCTGCACCAAGCGCTCCGCGAAGTCGTCGATCGGTGGGACCCCGACGAGATGGCCATCGAAGAGCCGTTCGTGGCACCGGCGCGTGGAGCGAAGTCGGCGGTGGCCGTTGGTCAGGCGCAGGCGGTTGCGCTGCTGCTGGCAGCGGCCTGCGGCATGACCGTCCACCGCTACGGGCCATCACAGGTCAAGGCGGCGGTCGCCAATTATGGGGCTGGAAGTAAAGTACAGGTTCAGCGAGCGGTTCAACTCGTGCTTGGCCTGGGTACAGACCCGATGGGGGAGGACGCCTCGGACGCCCTGGCCATTGGACTCTGCCACATCCAGCACAGCCGTACAGCGAACATCACGGGAATCCCTGCTGGATTGCATGGAGGACGTAGCCGATGAGCATCATCGCGGGCATCGAAGGCTTGCTGGAGTCCAAGCGGGCTGACTCCGCTCTTGTGCGGGTTGGTGGCGTGACGTTTCAGGTGTGGGTGCCGGGCTACGACCTGGCGGCGCTACCTGGCGTGGGCTCGGTGGTACGCCTGGTGACGCACTTGGTGGTACGTGAAGATGACCTCCAACTCTATGGGTTCGCCAACGAACGTGGACGCACGATGTTCGAATCGTTGCTGGGTATCAGCGGCGTGGGGCCCAAGGCCGCTCTTGCAGTGTTGTCCGCCATGTCGACGGAGGAGCTTGTGACGTCGATCCTCGCGGGCGACGCCAACGCCATCACGAAAGCGCAGGGCGTCGGCAAACGTACCGCAGAGCGCATCATCCTTGAACTCAAGGGTAAGGTTGAGGACGAGCTTGGCGGGCTGCCGCTTCCGTCGTCCTCGGCGGGTAGCGTGACAGCAGGCAGCGCGGGCGATCCGGCGCTCGCGGCCCTGCTTGGACTTGGATTCTCAGCCCTTGAAGCTCGGCAGGCGCTTGGCGTCGAGCAGGAGGAAGGGCTCAACGTGGACGATCGTGTACGGCGCGCACTTCAGCGCATAGGAACGAATAATGGCAACTGACGACGAACTCACGCCCGAAGGCGAAGCTCCCTACGACGATTGGGCCGACCTCTACGACAAGGTCTACGCGTACCTGGACTATGACATCGGCTTCTACGTGCAGCAGGCAGAGGCGACCGGAGGTCCGATCCTGGAACTCGGCTGTGGCACGGGGCGGGTCGCGCTTGCCTTGGCTGACGCTGGCTTCGAAGTCACAGGCGTCGACATTTCGCCACGCATGATCGCGCAGGCGAAGGCCAAGGCCGCGAACCTGGGCCTGACGTCGAAGACGAACTTTGTCGTGGGGGACATGGCGGACGCTGATGTCGGCGCTGCAGGAACGTTTGGCCTGGTCTGCTTCCCGTTCAGGTCGTTCCAATCCATGCTGGAAGTCGATGACCAACGAGAAGCGCTGGAGAACGCGGCGGCCCAGCTGCGCGAGGGCGGCCTGCTGGCGCTCGATACGTTCGCGCCCGACATGGAGCAACTAGGCGTCAGGCACGATGAGGCGATCCCGTTCCACATCCGCGATGTTGAGCAGCCCGACGGTGGCAACATCGTGGTCTGGGGCCAGAACCTCTGGGACGGTGTCTCGCAGGTCAACTCGGCCAGGCTGATCATCGAGGAATTGGACGCCACCGGCCTTTCGGTGGCCCGTCACTTCCGCGACTTTGACCTTCGCTACACGTTCCGCTACGAGATGGAACACTTGCTGGAGCTGTCTGGGTTCACGCTTGAAGCCGTTTACGGCGATTTCGAGGGCGGCGAGGTCTCAGAGGATTCTGACGATCTGGTCTGGATCGCCCGCAAAACGGCGAGCTAGCGAGCGACGTCCTCGCACGACGGAGGGCTGCCGCTCATGGGTGGTCGACGGGATATTTGAGCGACCCGAAGAAGGACAACGAACATGCCTGACGAGATCGTCGAGTGCGTCGTGGCGGTTCTCGTCGACCACGGCGCCGTCCTCTTGGGCAAGCGACACCCAGCGCGCGAAAGCTACCCAGGGGTCTGGGACATCATCGGCGGCCACGTTGAGTCTGGCGAAGGGCTAGAGCGGGCGCTGGAGCGCGAGGTTCGCGAAGAGTTGGGCGTCGACGCTCTTGAGTACACGTACATCGAGACCGTTCGCGGCCCCAATATCGCCTACCACGCTTATCGGATCGCCCGGTGGGACGGCACGCCAACCAACACAGCGCTCGATGAGCACACGGAGATTCGCTGGTACGGTGCGGACGAACTGCCCAGCGGCGCCGAACTTGCGTCACGCGAGTACCGAGACAGGATCGCGAGCTGGTGCGAGGATCTGCCAGCGGGCTAGGCCACCTGCGACAGGTGCCACTGATGCCCACGAACGTGGTCAATTACAATCGACGCATGACGGTCGCCAACAAACGCATCGACAACAGCATCCCGTTCAAGGTCGTAGCCGACTTCGAGCCGGGGGGCGACCAACCGCAGGCGGTTAAGCGCCTAGCGGAGGGGATCAAGTCGGGCATCAAGCACCAGACGCTGCTGGGCGTCACCGGCTCCGGCAAGACGTACACGATGGCTAAGGTCGTTGAGCAGGTGCAGCGGCCAACGCTGGTGATCGCGCCCAACAAGACGTTGGCAGCGCAGCTCGCGCAGGAGTTCAGGGACTTCTTCCCGGACAACCAGGTGGGCTACTTCGTGTCCTATTACGACTACTACCAGCCAGAGGCCTACGTCGCGAGTACGGACACGTACATCGAGAAGGAAGCCGACATCAACGATGAGATCGACAAGTTGCGGCATTCCGCGACACGATCGCTGATGACGCGACGCGACGTGCTGATCGTGGCGTCGGTCTCGTGCATCTACGGTTTGGGCTCGCCGGACGAGTATTTCTCGTTCGTGGAGACGATCACTAAGGGCGAGAGGAAGAATCGGCAGAAGCTGTCACGCCGTCTCATCGAGATGCAGTACCAGCGCAACGACTACGACCTGGCGCGCGGCCGTTTCCGCGTCCGGGGCGACACGTTGGAGATACTCCCCGCCTACGACGACATAGCCATTCGCATCGAGTTCTTCGGCGATGACATCGACCGTATCGTTGAGCTCGACCCGCTCACGGGTGAGTTGATCGCGGAGCACGACACCATCGAGATCTACCCCGCGAAGCACTTCGTGACTTCAAAAGACAAGCTCGAGGGCGGCGTGATCCAGATCGAGCAGGAGATGGAGTATCGAGTCGCTGAACTCAAGGCAGAGGGCAAGGTGCTTGAGGCCCAGCGCATCGAGCACCGCACGCGCTACGACCTGGAGATGTTGCGCGAGACCGGCTATTGCTCGGGCATCGAGAACTACTCGCAGCCGTTGGGTGGGCGCCCACGCGAGAGCACCCCGTGGACGCTGATGCACTACCTGCCGGACGATTTCCTGCTCATCTTGGATGAGTCGCATATGGCGATCCCGCAGCTTCACGGCATGTTCCACGGGGAGATGGCCCGGAAAGACTCGCTGATCAACTTCGGATTCCGGCTGCCGTCGTCGCGAGACAACCGACCACTGAACTTCGAGGAGTTCGAAGGCATCGTTGACCAGGCGGTCTACGTTTCCGCCACGCCCGGCCCGTACGAGTACAAGCACAGCGGCCAGGTGGTCGAGCAGGTCATCCGGCCCACGGGGCTGCTGGACCCAACGATCGAGATCAAGCCAACGACCGGCCAGATCGACGACCTGCTGGAGCAGATACGCAAGCGCGTCGCCAAGAACGAGCGCGCGCTGGTCACTACGCTCACCAAGCGCATGTCGGAAGAATTGACCGACTACATGCGCGAGATGAACGTGAAGGTGCACTACCTTCACTCAGAGGTCGATACGCTCCAACGCACGGAGATCCTGCGCGACCTGCGCCTAGGCGTCTACGACGTTGTTGTGGGCATCAACCTACTACGTGAGGGGCTGGACCTGCCGGAGGTCAGCCTGGTCGCGATCATCGATGCGGACAAAGAGGGCTACCTGCGCTCCGTATCGTCGTTGGTGCAGACGATGGGACGTGCGGCGCGTCACGTGGACGGCCACGTGATCATGTACGCGGACAAGATCACGGCCTCAATGAAACAGGCGATCGACGAGACAACGCGTCGGCGTGAGATACAGGCTGCGTATAACAAGCAGCACGGGATCGAGCCCAAGGGCATCATCAAAGCTGTCCGCGATATCACGGACTCCATCCGCCATGCTGCGGAGCCGCGGGCCGCCTACACAGTTCGTAAGGACATGCCCAAGGACGAACTCGCCCGCGTGGTGAAGGGCTTGGAGTTGGAGATGAAGACGGCGGCCAAAGAACTGGAGTTCGAGAAGGCTGCCCTGCTACGCGACGAGATGACCGACCTCAAGAAGCTGCTCATCGCTCAAGAGGTCGTCGATCGGGGGAACGCGGGCTCCATCGAGACCGAGTTCCGCGATCCGTCTGTCCGTTCGACCGGGCGCCGCTCACGCCGCAAGCGCTAGCGGCCAACGCACGGCCCGACGGCCACCTAAACGGTGGCCGTGACCTCGATCTCCACGCGTGCGTCGGGGCCCGCGAAGGCGTCCACGGATGCGTACTCAACCTCGGCGTTGGGTGCGGTGACGACAGCCGCGAACAGCTTGGCCATTTCGTCCTGCGACTCGTCGCGCTGCAGGTAGAACGACACCTTGGTCGCCTGTTCCCAGGAACTGCCAGCGGCCACCAGCGACTCACCGATGCGACCGAGGATGTCGCTCGCCTGCTCAGCAAGCGTGGCTTTATCGGAGGTCACGCCGGACAGGTACACGAGCGGGCCGTAGATCGCGTAGCGCAGCGGCACCTGAGCGGGGTCGTACTCGGTGAGCGCCTTCGTGAGTCCAGAAGCGGGCTTCATCGCGATGAGGTCCACCGCGATATTCGCGTTGGTCTCGAAATGGCTGGCGTCCACGTACGACGAGCTTGCCGCTCGAGCGTCGTTGGCGAGCATCTCGACGCGTGCGCGGCTGCCACGAGTGCGCGCGTCGGCGTCGCGGGCCCATAGGCGCGTGCGTACCGTACCGATCAGCGACACTTCTTCTTTCCTCAGCTCCAGATCCATCCGCTCGAAGATGTCGCGCGTCTGATCGTGCGCGGACCCTCCTGAGCGAGCTTCATCTGATAGTGCAACGAACTCCTGACCATGCCACTCAAATACAGACTTCTGCACCGGGATCTCCTTGGGGCCCTTCTTCTCAGGCCCATCCGCCAAACTTGTTGGCTAGACCATCCCACAACTCGGCAGGAATTACCACAATCGCCAAGATCGTCAGGCCAGATTGCCCGTAACATCGGCTTTGGGTGCCATTCCCGTCTCTTCCCCTCTATCCTGTGGGCGCCATGTCACGTCGACTGTTGATCATCGTCGGCACCATCGCGGTGCTTCTCGTTGCCTGCGCGCCGCCCGAGGCTCCCCCAGGAGCTTTGCCTCTGGGTATGCGGGAGGCTCCCGTTCCCCCAGTGGACGCGAAGGCCTACGTCTACATCCGGCCTCCAGGTAACGTGACGTTTTCCAGCGCAGCGTTGGGCGTCGAGGATCTCACGTTGGAATCGGCTGACGTGCTCCTCGCCGACGACTCCAGTGGCGTTGCTGCTCGCTTCAGCACTAGCGGCCGGGGTGTAAGCGGTCCCCTGGGCGAGCTCGCTGACGGCTGGATAGATGCCGATGCCGACAGTTTTCGCTTTGGGCCTGCTTCTCCGTGGGGCGTTCGTGTGCGTATCGCCTGGAGACAGCAGCCGTCGGATTCCTTCGCGAAGCATTTTCCCGATGTGTGGGACGACCTTCTGCAGATGCCTGGAGCCCCGCCCACTCCACCCATTGGAGCCGGTTTCGTCAGGAACTTCGGGCCGCTATTGGAGCATCTGATCGGCGAAGCTGGCGTCACCGTTCCCAACCTCGCGGACGGGCTATCGTTGGTTCGCATCAATCGCATCTCCTTCGTCGCCTACGCAGATGACTTTCAGCACATGCCGGCGAGCGTAGGGCCCAGCGTATTGCGTGATCTCGATGTCAGCATCCTGGCGATCGCCGACAGCAGCTACCCCAGTGCCGTAGTGGGCCAGGTGTTCGACGGCTTCGTGTCTGCCCTTGGCCTCAAACCGATATCTCTAGGCGACCACACCGCACACCATCGAGCGCTGAGCGATGACATCTCCGTTGTTGTCGTCCGCGACGGCGCGACGCTTTTCTTTGCCATCGCTGCCACGAACAAGCAAGCAATGGCTCTTATCGAGACCGTCGTGACGCAGCGAAACGAGAGGTAGATCGGGTTGCTGGAGTACCCCCGATAATTGTTGACACGATTGGTCTACTTTCTCTAACATTCATGGGTAACGCGCTCAGCTAAATGGCTGAATCGCAAAACAAAAGAAGGGCAGAGAACGAACATGTCAGCAGACGTAACGGTCGAAGAAGTCCGGACAGCGTTGAAGGATGTCTACGACCCGGAGATCCCGGTGAATGTGATCGACCTTGGGTTGATCTACAACATCGAGGTTGACGACGAGAGCCGAGTGCACGTCGAGATGACGCTCACGGCTGCCGGCTGCAGCATGGGGCCGTTCATCGCTCAGCAGGCTGAGTGGGCCATCAACGAGGTCGAGGGCGTCAAGGACGTCGAGGTGAATATCACCTTTGACCCGCCGTGGAGCCCAGACAGCATCACCGAGGACGGCCGCAAGCTCCTCGGGCTTGACGACTAAAGTAGCCCCCGACACCGACAGGTAATCGAAGCGACGGAGCGTGGCCTGCCCCCTTTGTGATTTGGGGGGAACTGGCTGCGGTGGAGTTCACGTGCAATGAATATGAGTGAAGAGCAGCGCCAGCAACGTCTGACGCAGATCAAGCAGCAGTGGGAAACCAAACGCACGCTGAATCGCCAGCTCCGCCGGATCAAAACCAAGATCGGCGTCTACAGCGCTAAGGGTGGGGTCGGCAAGACCACGGTCGCGGTGAATCTCGCCGTGTATCTGGCCGCCCAAGGATTCAGCGTCGGCCTGCTTGATGCCGACATTGACACGCCCAACGCTGCAAAGGTCATCGGTGGGGGCGACGTTCCCAACATGGCCGACGGACGCATCCAACCAGCGGAAAACTGGGGCGTCAAAGTCGTCTCCATGTCCCAATTCCAGGAGAACGAAGAAGAAGCGGTCATCTGGCGTGGCCCGATGATTCACAACGCCCTCAACCAGTTCTTGCAGTTGACCGACTGGGGTGACCTCGACTTCATGGTCGTAGACATGCCTCCGGGCACGTCCGACGCACCGCTGACCGTGATGCAGACCCTTGAGATGGACGGATTCGTCTCTATCACCACGCCCCAGGCCCTGGCCCTCCTAGACGCTAAGCGCTCTATCAACATGATCAAGAAGCTGAACGTCGAGGTTCTCGGAGTCGTCGAGAACTACACCGGGGACGTATTCGGTAGTGGCGGCGGCAAACAGCTCGCGAAAGAGATGGGTCTCACGTACTTCGGTGACATCGCGCTCCGCCCAGCGTACCGAGATGATTCACAGCCCACGGTGCTGGGTAACAAGGACGTGCGGGCCGAGTACGACAATATCTGGAAGGGGATCAAGGCCCGGCTTACCGAGCTTGAGGCCATGCCTGACCAGGTAGCAGCCGCCCAGGCCGCAGCGGCCGAAGCTGAGGGCGAAGCAGAAGGCGCAGAGAAGTAAGTCCCTTCCGTGTTCAACGCGTCGCAGGGCACCTGACGACGATTTCCCGCCTGAGCACCGCCTAGCCCGGCGTCCGCGCACCTCTGCGCCAGTCCACGACCACCGTGGCTACCGGAAGCATCTATCCACGTACGCACTCCGGGGGCAATCGAAGCCCACAGCCGTAATCGTTTGTTAATGCCTGTAATTAGCGCGTAAGGACTACCGCGCACACTCCGTCTGTCGGCAAAAACCAACAGGGGGTAGATGTAATGAGAAGCAAGATGATGGCAGTACTGAGCGTGACCTCAGCGGTCGCGGCAAGCGGAGCGGGTGGAGTTGTCGGTCCGGCGTTCTACGTGGACGGTGACCTGTACAAGACCGTCCTAACTCCGACCGATATCTCTGGCACCAAAGCGCCCGCGCACACATTCGACGCGATCTACGTGATCGTCGCCAGCGACGAGGCCGGAGTCCCGATCAGTGCGTTCCCAGTGGCAGAGGCGGCCCCTGGCGACCGCGACTACAACGGTGGCCGCTGGCAGGCACACCCGGTCAGCATCGCTGACTACGCAGCAGCGATCGCTGCATTCGACGCCAACGGCAGTGGCGACTTCGATAGCGCCGAAGAGGTTGAGGCCGCCATCGCGGGTGGTGCGGGAGTTGACCTGGGCGTGGCAGCTTCGTTCGTATGCCCGGTGATCAAGCTCTAGCAGACCGAGAATAGTGCAGGCAGAGTGAGGGATCGGCGGAACGCCGATCCCTCACTTGGGTTCTATCGTGATGCGAGCGTTATCGGCTAGACGTCGTCGGGCAGGTAGAGCACTTCACGCGGCTTGCCAGGCGCGGAACTGGCGCCGACGATGCCCTCGGCCTCAAGCTGATCCATGAGCTTGGCTGCGCGCGGGTAGCCGATGCCCAGCTTGCGCTGCAACAACGACGTGGACAGTTGCCGATTCACCGAAGCGACTTGCAGAGCCTGGTCGTAGAGGGAATTCCCCGTGTTCAGCATGGCGTCCTTCTCGGCCGCCACCATCTCAGCCTCGCGCGCCATATCGTCCAGCGGAATCTCGGCCAGCGGCAGCGGCGGGTGCGCGCGCCAGTGATTGGCGAGTATGTCCGTCTCCACCTCTGTGATCAGCACACCCTGCACCCGGCGTGGCTTGGCCGCATCCGACGACAAGTAGAGCATGTCGCCCCTGCCCAGGAGTCGCTCAGCGCCCGCCATGTCCAGGATCGTGCGTGAGTCCACCTGCGACGCCACGGCGAAGGCGATACGGCTGGGGAAGTTCGCTTTGATGAGCCCGGTCACGACATCTACCGACGGTCGCTGCGTGGCGACCACTAGGTGGATGCCTGTGGCGCGGCCAAGCTGGGCCAAACGACAGATGCCCTGCTCAACCTCGAACGACGCCGTCATCATCAGGTCCGCCAACTCGTCGATGCAGATGACGAAGAGCGGCATGTCCTCCGTCGCCTTCGGACTGCTGTTGTAGGACTTGATGTTCCTAACGCCTGCTTGCTCCAGCAGCCTGTAGCGGCGGCCCATCTCCTGGATCGCACCTCGCAACAGGCGCACAACGTGATCTGGCTCCGTCACGACGGGCGTTACCAGGTGGGGCACGCCGTTGTACGGGGTGAGTTCCACGCGCTTGGGGTCAACGAGCATCAGACGTACGCGAGACGGCGGTTGGTGCGCGATGATCGAGGATATGACGCTGTTCATGCACACGCTCTTGCCGGAGCCAGTGGCGCCAGCGATGAGCAGGTGAGGCATCTTCAGCAAGTCGATCGCGACGGGCTCCCCGGCAGAGGCCAGCCCCAGAGCCACGGGAAGTCCACCGTCGTTCAGGATGGTCTGGTAGGACTCGGAGTCCATGATCTGGCGGATCGTCACTGTGGTTGAGCTCTTGTTGGGCACTTCGACGCCAACGACTGACTCGCCGGGGACGGGAGCCTCCAAGCGCAAGCTTGGCGCGGCGAGGGCCAACGCCAGATCCTTCTCTCGCGCAAGGATACTGTCCACTTTCACGCGGCTCTTCGCCTCCGTGAACATGTCCTGAGCGCCAGATGCGTCGGTCTCTCCAGCGGTGGCCCGCGAGCGTCCACGCGCCTTGCGATTCCACCCAGGGACGAGGCCGAACATGGTGACCGACGGCCCTGGCTTGATCTCAGCGACTCTGACCTCGACACCGTGCTCGGCAAGGGTCTCTTCGATGACACCTGCGGTCGCGTGGTGCACCTCGGTGATCGCGCCTGCGGAAACTCCTGCGGCTAACTCGCCGGTGTTCGGCAAACGCCAAGCAGGGGGCATCGGCGTGGCCCGCTCTGGCTCCGACCCCGGTTCCGGCGCAAGCTCCGCGTCGCGCGCTTTTCGGGGGGAACGGCGCTTCTCCTCAATTGGGGGCGTCAGCACCTCTGAGGGCGTCACAACGGTCGGCGGCTCTTCCAATCGGGTCGCCGTCGAATTCGACGGCGAGTCAGGATCTCGTAGAAAAGGGGGGATGTCCTCGGACTTGGGCGGGAGCCTCCGGCCAGGGGGGGAATCCGGGCTGGGCTCAGATGCAAGGAAGTGGCCAAGTTCACGGCTGAGCGTGCCATCCTGGCGTGATGCACGCTTGTCACGCGCGGTGCGTACGGCAGCGCCGCTGCCACGAGCAACCGCAGAACCGCCACCCTTGGCCGCTTTGGCGCCGCTCCTTGCCGTTGCGCCTGCGAGCTTTCCGAGGATGCGGTGGACGGGGACGTAGCGGTAGGCGCGAATGGTGCCTACCGCAGTCTTGCCAGCACCCTGGCCAGACCGACGCAGCACACGCTGGGTTAACGTTGGTAGAAGGAACCAGATGGCGAACGCAGTCACCAACCCGACGCGGAGGTAGGCCAGCCATTCGTTGGGCCCGCGCACCTCGTCGCCGAGCGTGCCACCGAGGTTCGCCACTCCCACCAGCGGGAGGTCATACTCGAAGTAGGCGAGCCCACCCTGGATGCCGGTGACGAGAAGAAGTGCCCCGGTGACCAACCGCCATCTCTTGATAAGGAGAATGGGTTTCTTCAGCAGCAGCGCTAGCAGCGCCAGCGCGTAGACACCCATAGTGACGACGCCTACCCCGGCGCTCAGCAAGACCCGTTCCGCCAGGTCGCGAATAGGGTCAACCAGCCACGCGGGCTGAGCGGTAGCGGCGTAGACGCCGAACGCGGCAACTCCCAGTAGCAGGAGAACCTTGATAGGTATGAGCCGAAACAGGAAAAACATCGGTTTCACGATACCGCAATCGGCCGCGAAATGGAGCAGGGTTCGCCTGATGCTTTCGGGCGCTACATGTCCAGCAGGAGTGTCACGATCATGGGACGGCGCCCGGTCTGCTTGAAGAGGAAGCTCCCCAGCACATCGCGCACTCGCCCGTTGATGTAGTCCTCTTGTAGCGGCAACTTGGTCGCCGCCCTCAGAGCGTCCCCTACCAACGCGATGGCGTCGTCCACCAGTACCTCAGACTCCACCATGTCTATGAAACCGCTGGACGCGATCTCGGGCTCGCCAACGAGTCCACCCGTGTCCTCGTCCAGCGTCAGCGCAACGACAACGAATCCGTCGCGAGCGAGGTGACGTCGATCGCGCAGCACTGCGCTTCCCACGTTCCACAGGCGCAGTCCGTCCACGAACACGTGACCGGCAGGCAGGTGGTCAACGACTTCAGCGCTGTCGCCGTAGATCTCGAGAACGTCGCCGTCTTCGAGCACGTTGATGTTTTCGGGTTCGACCCCCATGGTCTCGGCGAGGTCAGCGTGGGCGTTGAGCATCCGGTACTCGCCGTGGATCGGCACGAAGTACTTGGGTTTGATCAGGTTGAGCATCAACTTGAGCTCCTCCTGACTCGCGTGGCCCTGGACGTGCACGTTGGCCTGACGCCGCGTGATGACCTTGGCACCCTGGCGCGTGAGGTTATTTATCACGTCTGAAACTTTAGTTTCGTTACCAGGTATCGTGCTTGCTGAGAGGATGACGGTGTCGCCGTCATCGACCTGGATGTCTCGACTGTGGCGTCGTGCAACGCGTGCCAGCATGGCAAGGGGCTCGCCCTGAGCACCCGTGAGAACGATGACCTGTTGCTCCGGTGGTAGCTTTGCGAGTTCGTCGATGCTGAGGATCTTGCCCGCGGGGATCTTGAGGTAGCCCTTGGCGATGGCCATGTTTGTGTTGTTGATCATGCTGCGACCGGCGAACGCGATGCTGCGGCCGTGCGCAACGGCGGCGTCCGCTATCTGCTGGACACGCGAAATCAATGAGGCGAACGTGGCCACCATGACACGCCCTTCGGCGCGGCCTATGGTGATATCGAGCGCGTCAGACACGATCTGCTCAGAGGGCGTGAAGCCGGGGTTCTCAGCGTAGGTGGAGTCGGACAGAAGCAGCAGTACGCCAGCCTTGCCAAGCTCGGCCAGTCGATGGAGCTCCGTGGGGTGTCCATCGATCGGCGTGTGGTCGATCTTGAAATCGCCGGAGTGGACGATGACGCCAGCGTCGGTGTGGATCGCGATGCCGCACGCGTCTGGAATCGAGTGGCACACGCGGAAGAACTCCGCTGTGATGCCACCAAACACGACGGTCTCGCCGGGTTGCACTTCGCGCAGGTCATACTTGCCTACGCCGGTGTTTTCCCTGAGCTTCACGTCGACCAAGTCGCGCGCCAACGGTGGCGCGTAGACCGGCACGTTGATGTCGCGCAGGAGGAAGGGCAGGGCGCCCACGTGGTCTTCGTGCCCGTGGGTGATGAGCACCGCGCGTACCCTGTCTTTGTTCTCGATCAGGTAGGTCATGTCTGGGAGCACGAGATCGACTCCGTGCATGTCCTCTTTCGGGAACATCAAACCAGCGTCGATCACGACGATGTCGTCGCCGTACTCGACGACCATCATGTTCTTTCCAACTTCACCGAGTCCCCCAAGGGGGATGATACGAATAGGGTCTGCCATAACTCCAAATTTCCGGTGCCCGCAGGCACCTAACCAACCGCGTCGCTGTTAGGGCGGCGCTAAAACATAGTCATTTGTTGTGAAGGCGGCTCGTCCGCCTTTTCCTGATCTGGCCCCGGTCCAGGCTCAAGCTCCGGCTCGTCTATCGCTGGCTCCGACTCGGCTATCACTTCCGGTGCTGCCGCGACCACGGTCGCCGATATATCCGGCAAGACCTCAGCCAGCGACTCCGATGCGGCGTTTATCTCGACTGGCGCCACCGGTACGGGCGCCTGGGCTGGCGATTCTGCGTCACCAAGCTCAGCGAGCAACTCACCCAATTTGGCGAAATCTTCCTCGATGGTTGATCTCAGCCCTCCGTTGTGGAGCGCTGCGGCTGGATGGTACAGCGGGAACAGCGTGATGCCGTCGAACACCTTGGGCTGGGCCCGCAACTTGCCGATCGCCTCACCGGGGAACCAGCGCGCAAGCGCGTGGCGGCCTAGCGGCACGATGATCTTCGGCGCAATCTCGGCGATCTGCTCATCGAGGTAGTGCCTGCAGGCCTCCGTCTCCTCAGGGAGTGGATCGCGATTGTTGGGTGGGCGACACTTCACCATATTGGTGATGAACACGTCCTCCCGGCGCAAGCCGATGGACTCCAGCAAGTGAGTAAGGAACTTGCCAGCCGCGCCTATGAAGGGGCGCCCCTGTTTATCTTCGTTCAGGCCAGGGCCTTCGCCGACGAACATGATCCCGGCGTGCGCGGATCCCTCGCCAGGCACCGCGTTGATGCGCTCCTGGCACAGGTCACAATCCTGGCACGTCGTGATCGCCTGGTGGATGACGTCCAAGCCAGCCAATGGTCGATCCTCTTGGCGGGTGCTAGTCCGTGTAGCCCTTGCCCTTGATGAAATCGACCGCGCTCTGGATGGTCCGGATGCTTTCGGCGTCCTCATCGGAGATCTTCAGAGGCTCGTCGCCGTCAGCGAACTCCTCTTCGAACGCCATGATGAGCTCAACCAAGTCCAGCGAATCTGCGTTGAGGTCGTCGACGAACGACGCATCTGGCACGACTGCTGCCTCATCCGCACCGAGGCGGTCTATAACTACTGCTTTAACTCTATCGAGGACACTCGCCATGGGGTCTCCTAATCAGTTGATCTTTCATTCGTGGAGTCCAGCCCTTCGAGGGTTGCTCCCAACACACCGTTGACGAAGCGTGAAGACGCTGCGCCACCGAATTCCTTTGCCAATTCTACCGCTTCGTTGATCGCGACCTTCGGTGGAATGTCTGATCCGGGAAGCAACTCGAAAATCGCTAGCCTGAGCACGTTGCGATCCACGAGCGATAGCTGATTCACCGGCCACATCGGCGCGTTGATCGAGATCAACTCGTCGATGTGCGACATGGACGCTAGTACGCCCTCAACGACTGCGGTCGCCATCTCGATCACGTGATCCGACGACTCCGTCGCCTCAGCGTGGGTTGCAAGCGACGCACGCCAAGGGTGACCCGACACGTCGACTTCGTACAGCACCTGGAGCGCAAGGACACGCGCCCTGTGTTGTTGGGTCTTGGGCTTCTTCGCCCGGCGGCCCGCAGGCGTTGTTCGTGTTTCCATGTCTACCTGCGCAGCTTACGTCAGGGCGCCGAGAGCGTCTAGGTCTCCGATTGCTACCGTCTCCGCTCCTGGCGCGATGCGCTTGGCCAGGCCAGTCAGCACCTTGCCGGGGCCGATCTCCACGTAGCGCTCCACACCGTTCGCTGCCATGTACTCGATGGTTTGCTGCCAGTAGACGCACCCACAGAGTTGGTCGGCTAGCTCACCACGGATGTCGTCAGCGTTCACCAACGGAGTTGCTGTCGTGTTGCAGATCACTGGCACTGCCGGTGCCACGAATGCGGTCTCAGCGAACAGGCGATCCATCTCGTCCTGCGCGGGTCGCATGACCTCGGTGTGGAATGCGCCTGCCACGTCCAGCGGCAGCGCCCGTCGTGCGCCCGCCTCCTTGGCTCGCTCGATCGCCGCATCTAGCGCAGCCCTGGGCCCCGCGATGACGATCTGCAGTTCGCTGTTCGCGTTGGCCACCTGAGCGCCCGTGCCCTCGCAAGCCGCGAGGGCCGCGTCCAGCGCCAGCCCGATGAGTGCGGCCATCCCACTGGGAGTGGCCTCTGCTGCCGCCTGCATCAGCTCACCTCGGCGGCGCACCAGACGTAGAGCCTGCGCGAAGTCCAACGAGCCCACTGCTACGAGCGCGGTGTACTCCCCGAGACTATGGCCGGCAACGAACGACGGCTTGGGCATCGCATCGCCCATGCGCTCTTCGAGTGCACGAAGCAACGCGACGCTTGCGGTTAGAATCGCTGGCTGGGCATTGTGGGATCGGACCAACTCGTCGGCTGGCCCTTCAAGGATGATCTTGCTCAGGCTCGTGCCCAGAACATCATCAGCTTCGTCGAACACCGCCTTGGCGGCGGCGGACGCACCGACAACGTCGGCAGCCATACCGACCTCTTGGGCACCCTGGCCAGGGAACAGGAACGCAGTGATATCACTCATGGATAACTCGAATCACGCCTGCTCGCAGGTGCGGCATGGCAAGGATCTACACCTGACTCGAAGTCGGTGGTAAATATAACTTGCCCCCGGAATAAATATTCCAGGGGCGGGATATTTAGGCGAGTTCGGTCTCGGCGTTCAGGACGTCACGACCGCGGTAGAAACCGCAGGCCGGGCACGCGTGGTGCAGCCTCATCGGGCGGTGGCAGTGCGAGCACTCCACCACATGAGGAAGGGTGATCGCCTGATGGGCGCGGTGAGATCGGGTACTGGCCTTGGAACGCTTACGCTTTGGTACTGGCATGAACTATCTCAACAACTCTCGTAACTTTTCCCATCGGGGGTCTAACTCATCTTCACAGTCATGGGTGTTCTCATTGAGATCCACCCCGCACTGCGCACAGATTCCCTGGCAATCTTCCCTGCACAGCGGAGCCAGCAGGAGGCCGGCCAACCGATACTGTTGCAACGTCTCGGTGAGGTCCAGATCGTGATGATCGTCGATGCTAGCCGTATCTGCATCATCTGCATCACGGTCCTCGACGCGAACACGAGCGCCCGTGGCCAGATCGACCTTGGGCAGGTACTCGTCGTCGATCTGCGCCGGAACGATGTACTCCATCGGCTTCAAGCACCGCGAGCACTCGCTAGACACCACGATCTCGGCGGGCCCTGAGACCCACACCCCTCGGTCGGTCTTGGTGAGTTTCAACTCTCCAGTAACCGTGCCGAGCACCGACTGATCCGAGTCCAGCAACGGGCCTTCTAGGTCAGCTGACCGGGCCGCCCCCACTGTCTCTTTGAGAAGCTGAGCGACGTTGACCTTCATCTCCGACACGCTCCACCTCCGCGCAACCCGAATAGTGTACGCCAATAGAACCCCATGAGGCTAGCCTCTCCCTACGCCTGCCCTCGCTGATACGCTGCGATCGCGGCTTCGATGGCTGCACGGATGTCCTCCGTACGAGCGCCGGGGCCAAAGATGGCGACGACCCCCATCTCCAAAAGCGCCGCTCGATCATGCTCTGGGATGATGCCCCCAAGGGCCACCGGCACGGTGTCCATGCCACGATTCGCGAGCGCATCCATCACACGCGGTACCAACTCCATGTGCGCCCCTGACAGGATGCTTAGTCCCACTAGTTCGGCGCCAAACTCCTCGGCGTGAACGGCGATCTCCTCCGGCGTGCGACGGATCCCCGTGTAATCCACCTCGAACCCCGCATCGCGCAGCGAACGAACCACCATCCGCGCGCCGCGGTCATGGCCATCAAGCCCTGGTTTCGCGATCAGTATCTTGCCTGCCACGCCTAGTGCTCGTCTCTCGGCTTCACGATCTCGATCAGCACACCATGCGTCGACGATGGGTGCGTGAACGCGATGCGACCGCCTAGCCCTTCGCGTGGGCCCACGATGATGGGAATGCCTAGCGCCTCAAGCTCCTTCGCCTTTGCGTCAGTGTCCTCGACCGTGAACGCCATGTGGTGGATGCCCTCGCCATGATTCGTGATGAACTTCCCGATGGCGGTGTCCGCGTGGAGCGGCTGCAGCAACTCGATGTGCGTTTCTCCCTGGTGGATGAATGCCGCGATCAACCCGTGCTCCTCGCTCCTGATCAACTCAGCGTCGGGCGAGTCGTACAGATCCCGGAATTGCTTCAACGATGCCTTGAGGTCAACGGTGGCGATCCCTATGTGGTTGATCGCACCGACTTTGGTGTTCGGGGTGAATAGCGTCACGGTTGCTCCTGAAGAACTTACTTGCCTCGGCCATAGGGGCGAGAGAGGTCGCGATCTAACAGACCGCAGAAGCATGGTATCGCTGAGAGCAACTGCCCGAAAGTACTAGAGAACCACCCACTATTGGACTCTGTGTAACCGAGAGCCCGCCGCCACAATGTCATAAGGAGCAGTGCCTGGAGCCTAGACCAGTCTTGTTCCGACAGAGGGATACACCCTGTTTGCGCGAGGGTGTGTTTTGGATATTCGGACGATCGGCGGTACAAAGCGACGGATTTTCATCTCGTTCGACTCCGAACGGGATCGTCCTGTGCGCGACTATTTTTACAACCAGGGGCGCCGGGACGACGCTACTTGGATCGTGAAGAGTTGGTCCGAACCGTTTGCAGACGACAGCACGGGGATGTGGATCTCCCAGACCACTGGTCGGATCAAGCAGGCCGAGGTGGTAGTCGTGTTACTGGGCCCCACTGCGTTCCGTTGCCCGGGCGTTCTCAAGGAAGTAACCATCGCCCAGATGTTGGGTAAGAGGATCTACCAGATCATCCCGCACGGAGGGGGTTCCCCCAACGTCATCCCTAACGCTGGCCGGGTGCTTCGCTGGGAATGGGACAACATCAAACGAGCCATTGCCGCGTCTCCCGCTCGCTGGAACACTGCGAGGCAGGTCAGGCTATGAACTAGGTGCCGAAGAGTGGCACTCCTTCCCTGCCGGAGGAGACCGCTTGTGCGTGGAAGGGGCGTCCGAGAGGGCGCCCCTTCTGTATTAAGCCATGGATGAGTGGTGCCGGATCACAGGTCGAGTGGCAGCCAGCGGGTGCAAGGCATCGCCCAGCTAGGCTCCGTATTCTGCGAGCGCCTCTTCGGGGAAGTCAGCGTTCGTGTAGACCTCTTGGATGTCGTCCAGTTCCTCGATCTTGTCGATCAGGCGCATCGTCTGGCCGGCTCTGCCAACGTCGAGCTCCATGAACGTTGTCGGCAGCATGGTCACGACCGCGTTTGAGGGCTCTAGGCCTTGCGCCTTCACGCACTCCATGAGGGCCTGAAGCGACGAAGGCGGTCCGGTGATCTCCAGGCTGCCTTCCTCTGACTTGAAGTCGTCGGCACCGGCGTCGATGGCGGCCAGTTCGACTTCCTCGGCCTGCTCGTCGCTAACGTCATCAACGGAGATGACGGCCTTGGACTCGAACATCCAGCCCACTGAGCCGGACTCGCCAAGGTTGCCTCCTGCTTTGGAGAACGTCGAACGAACTTCGGCTGCGGTGCGGTTGCGGTTGTCGGTGAGGGCCATCAGCATGATGGCGGCGCCACCTGGGCCGTACCCCTCGTAGGTGATCTCTTCGAAGGTGGTGCCATCCGAACCGATGCCGAGGCCCTTCTTGATGGCCCGGTCGATGTTCTCCGAAGGCATATTGGCGGCCTTCCCCTTCTCTATGATCAGCCGTAGCCGGAAGTTCATCGCGGGGTCGCCACTGTTACCTGCGCGCGTCGCGACAGTGACCTCCCTAGCGAGCCTCGTGAAGACGGCGCCGCGTTTGGCGTCGATCCCTGCCTTCTTGTGCTTGATCGTTGACCACTTGGAATGTCCTGACATCGCTCACCACCTATATGGAATCTAGGCTGCCGCCTGGTTCCCCAATGGTACCAAGTTCTGCGCCCAAAGTCGGCAGCAGAGATACGTGGGCTGCCAGCTAAGCTGAAGCAGCAGGCGCGCTGGGCGGTCGTTTTGGCCTTGGTGTCCGTCGGCGAACAGGCTTATTTTTGACCTTCGGGACGGTCGACCGTGGTTCGATGCCCTCCGGCACGTCAACGGTCATCCGAGCGTTCGCGACGTCCACGTCGAGAACCACATAGGCCAGCGCCGGAATCATCAACTCTGACCCCTCGGCGGTCACCACGTACACGTCGTTCGCGCCGGTGGAGATCACCTCCGTGAGCGTGCCCAACTCCAAGCCTGTCGGGTCGACGACCGTCATGTCGAGAAGTTGATAGTGGTAGTACGTGTCCTCCGGGAGCGGAGGCACAGCATCGGTTGCACCGAGTACGGGTTGGTTGACCAGCGCGGCTGCCTGCTCGCGGGTCGTAAGTTCGTTGACCGTTACGATCAGGACTTGTCCGCCCGCTGCGTTGGTGACGTGCGCCACCGTGTAAGGCGCTTCGCTGATGATCAGCGTGCTTCCGGGGGCGAAGCGTTCGGGACTATCCGTTTCGGGGTCGACGCGGAGACGCCCATCGGTACCGTGGGTGCCGACAACGCTACCAACCCGGACATGTCCGTCCAGTTGAATACCGGGCTCGGGCATGTTGACCTCTGTCGAGTCTGGCTCAGGGGAATCTGAAGGAGATGATTGATTGGCCATAGGGCCGACGGGCCTGGGGCCCGGCTAGACGATCTCTAGAGTGACTCGGGAGTCGTCTTTGATCGCGGCGACTCGAAGCAGGACGCGCATCGCCTGGGCCACACGACCCTGGCGCCCAATCACCTTCCCCTTGTCGTCCGCGTGAACCTCAAGGCGAATGATGATGTGTCCATCATCTTCAACCTCTTCGGTCACCTTGACGTCGTCAGGGTTGGTCGCGATGGATCTGGCGATGTACTCGACCAGTTCCTTCATTACGCTTCGGCCGGCTCCGGAGTCTTTGCGGACGCGTTCTGACGATCCAGCAAGCGCTGGACGGTGTCAGAGGGCTTGGCGCCAACGCCGAGCCACTTCTGGACCTTCACGTTGTCGATAACAACAGTCGCGGGGTCGGTGAGCGGGTTGTAGATACCAACCTGCTCGACGATCGCGCCATCACGGGGCGACCGGGCATCCGCTACCACGATCCGGTAACTGGGTTGCTTCTTCTTGCCTACACGGAACAATCGGATTCGTAGCATCGGGGACGCGCCTCGCACCTGACTCTGCTGATTCTTTACTAGCCGGTGAATTCTACCATAGTGGCAAGCTCAGGTCGCGCAAGGCCCGTGATACCAGTTCATTGACCCGATGAGAGCCTGCTGATCAAGGCCTCCGGGAGGCCGACATCCGCCATCGCCCTTTGCGTCGCGCTGATGTCGTACCACACGCGATGCAGGTAGACCATCCGCGCATCATCGTCGTAGATCGCGTACGCCGCCCGCGGGTCGCTGTCGCGAGGCTGGCCCACGCTGCCAGGGTTGATCACAAGCCTCGCGTGCCCGAGAGGCATCGCGAGCCCGTTTGGCCCTGGATGCTCGACTCCCCGTCCAGCTTCCACTGCGAATTGGAAGTGCGTGTGGCCCACCAGCACGTCGGAAGAGTCCGTGCGCTCCCAGGCTTCGACCGCCTGCCCGTAGGAGATCAGATAATCCCAAAGCGGGCCCTTGGGCGACCCGTGAACCAGCAGGAATGAATCGTCAACCAATTCCTGTGGGAGATCCGCGAGGTACTGGATCGCATCGCTTGATAGCTGCTGCGCGGTCCAGCGCGAGGCTTCAGCCGCATAGAAGTTGAAGTCGTCCAGCCCGATAATTCCCGCCACCGCAGCGTCGTGGTTGCCCTGGATGGAGACCGCGTGGCGCTCCCACAGCGCCTCCAGGCAGGCCATGGGTGCGGGGCCATAGCCGACAATGTCACCGAGACACAGCACGCGCTCGACGGGCTCATGCTCCTCAGCGTCGGCGAAAACGGCGTTGAGGGCTTCGATGTTGGAGTGAATATCGCTGACGACCAGGGTACGCATACAGGGATTCTACGCGCGTCGCGACCTATCCTAGGAGGAGCGATACCCGTAGGCCACTAGGGTGGACACGCGAGGAGGGTCAAGATGACGGACGAGAACACGCCAGAGGATCCTCAACGCCATTCCTCAGAGCCTGATCTTGGCCCCTCGACCGAGGTGGTCGCAGGGGCCAAAATCGCTGTGCTGTTGGAGCAGAACGAAGCTGAGGCGGCTGCGCAGGCGCTGGAGGCGCTACGCCCGGTGGACCAAGCGGCGGTCATCGGTCATCTGGCTAGCGCGCTGCGGCCGCTATTGATCGCGGTGTTGGACAGTGAGGCAACCTCACGCATCGTTGAGGAGATGCACCCAGAGGATGGAGCCGAGATCACGGCGCTCCTTTCGCCAGCGGACGTCGCTGACGTCCTTGACCTGGTGAGCCCGGACACCGCCGCTGACTTGTTGCGGGCGATGCCGTATGAGGAAGCGCAAGGCGCGCTGACTGCGATGACCCACTCCGAAGGCGTCGCGTCTCTGCTGGACTACGCGGACGACGTCGCTGGCGGTCGCATGACGACTGAATACGCAGCCGTACTTGCGGAGGTGACACCTGCGGTCGCGCTGGACGCGGTGAGCTTGATCAACGAAGAACATGGCGACGTGAGCACGATTTTCGTTGTTGACGCGGCGCGTCACCTCGTCGGGTGGGTGCGCCTCCGACGCTTGGCGCTGGCGCGTCCGAATCAGGTGGTCAGCGATCTCATGGAATCAGCCGTGTCCGTTGAAGCGTCCGAGGATCAAGAGGCGTGTGCCCGCCTGGTTGCGCGCTACGACCTCACCCAACTGCCGGTCACTGACGAAAGTGGCGTGTTGCTGGGCGTTATCCACGCGGACGAGCTACTGGACGTTGCTGCTGAGGAGGCGACCGAGGATATGTTCCGCATGGCGGGCATGCAGGGCGAACGGCTCTTTGGTTCCTTAGGCCGGTCCGTGAGGACGCGACTACCGTGGCTCACCCTGAATCTGCTCACCACATTTGCGGCAGCGGGCGTCATCAGCCTCTTCGAGGGCACCATCGAGCGCCTGGCGGTGCTTGCGATATTCCTCCCGGTCGTCGCGGGCCAGGGCGGGATCGCTGGGACGCAGACGCTGACCTTGGTCGTGCGTGGTATCGCGCTGGGTGAGATCACAGGGCGGGGCGCGCGCCGGATGCTCATCCGCGAATCGCTGCTGGGCGGGCTGCATGGCCTCTACCTTGCGCTGCTGGTGGGACTCGTCGGCCTCGTGTGGGTCGGCGAGCCGATCCTCGCGGTCGTGCTCGGTGTGGCGATGCTCGGCAATATGCTGGTCGCAGGCATCGTTGGCGCAGGTGTGCCACTCCTGCTGCGAGCGCTTCGCCAAGACCCCGCCGTCTCGTCGGCGGTGGTCGTCACGACCGCCACTGACATCGCTGGCTTCTTGCTGTTCCTGGGACTGGCGTCGCTGTTCATCGATCGCCTGGTCTGATGGCCCGGTTTGAGCGGAGGCTCTGGGCTTGATAGCGGCCGACGTGGAATCCACCCGGCGATAGGCGATACTACTGCGGATATGACAGGAGGTTCAGATGCGCTACGCAATCGCTTGAGCGGATCTCGGGGTGGTCTGGTGTGACCACGAGGTTATTACGGATAACGCCGACGATCTGGTGAATGAAGCCCGGGCTCACGCCGTGGCCGTCCACGTGCAGGACCATGAGGCGTTCGACTCCGTTGAGTACGGCTTGCTGGTGAAGGCCGCGATGCGTGAGGTCGAGTAGCAAGCGGCGTCTACGCGACAGGCGCGCCCGCATTTGGGGACGAGGATTGGATGCTACGCTCCCGTCGCGTAGCGCGAACGTGCAAAAATGGCGCTATCGCTGATCGGAGGCGCCACGCATGACCACCGGAACCCATTCGACGCAAGACCTAGCCATTACGTGGGCGGACTACGCCTCACGCGTCACCTACGACGACCTGCCGGACAACGTGAGACGAATCTTGCGTTGGCTGGTGCTCGACACGCTATCCACGACGCTCGCCGCGAACACGTTGGGCGTGGGTATCCCACAACTCCTGACCTGGGCGCGAGGCGCGGGTGGCACGCCTGAGGCAACACTGATCGGCTTCGGCGACCGGCTGCCCGCGGCGGCTGCCGCGATGGTCAACGGCGGCATGGCCCATGCGCTGAACTTCGACGATACGACGGCGGTGGGCTCCGGCCACCTCGGCCCCGTGACGTTCCCGTCGGCGTTCGCTGCTGCTGAATTGCGTGGCGGTGCCACGGGCAAAGAGTTGATGGCATCTATCGCGGTCGGTGCCGAACTGATGTCACGCATCGGCGTTGCCCTCACCAAGGCGCAGACGTCCTACACGGAAGCCAAGCCGCAACCCACTCAGATGCCCGGGTTCTTCGCGTCAGCACTCAGCGCATCTCACATGCTTGATTTCGACGCGCTCCAAACGCACTCCGCGCTCGGTCTTGCGTTCATGCAGGCATCTGGTGGCCGCCAGCCCGTGCTGGACGGCCGCCCAGCCAAGGCCATCTACGCTGCGTTCAGCAACCAGGGTGGCATGCAGGCAGCACTGCTGACGCGACATGGATTGCTAGGCGATTGTGACGTTTTCGAGGGCAAAGCCGGGTTCTTCCCCACCTACTACGACGGCGCCTTCGATCGCCCTTCACTGGTGGATGGTCTTGGCGACGAATTCTTCCTGACCAACGTTGGCTTCAAGCCGTGGCCGACCACAGGCGTAGCACACGTGTTCATCGCTGCTGCTGCGGATCTCCACCGCGAGCTAGACCCCGCTGACATCCAGCGCGTGCGCATCATCGGGGAGCCGCACCTAGCGAGTTTCTGCGAGCCCAGCCAGATACGACGCAATCCGCAGGCGCCCGTCGAGGCCGAGGACAGCGTGCTGTTCACCACGGCCAAGGCGCTCGCCACCGGTGACATGACGCTTGCCGACCTCCAACCGACAACCCAGGGGCTATTTGACGACCAGGCCATCCGCATAGCGAACCTGATTGAGTGGGAGGTCGACGAATCCCTGGGACGTTCCGGGATCGTTGAAGTCACGCTGGGTTCTGGGGAAGTGCGCACCCGTCGCGTCGACCAGGCCCCCGGCCACCGCGACAACCCCCTCACCGACGACCAACGCCAACAGAAATTCATCGCCTGCGCCCAGCACGCCGGGTCGACCCTCAGCGAAGCGTCGCTCCGCCAGGTCATCGACCTCGTCGATAACCTGGAGGACGTTCCCGATGTGCGAGTATTTGCCTCTCTGCTTTCTGGCGAATAGTCACTTCAGGACGCCGATAATCGACGCATTGCTGTGTGATGCATTCGGGAGGCTTGCTTTCCGCATTGAATATGGAGATTCGCAGGATTACGATGCGATTAAAGCATTAGGGTTCTAAAGGCAAAGGAGGTCGGCATGGTAGATATCATCCGAGCGCGAGGAGACTACTCCATCGCTGAGTACATCGATAGTGAGAAGGGAACCGTGAGTCGCGAACTCTACGTGAATCCCGACATCTTCGAGCAGGAGATGGAGCAGATCTTCCAGCGCTGCTGGCTGTTCCTCGGCCACGAGAGCCAGTTGCCCAACCCTGGCGATTTCATCGTCAGCCGCATGGGCACTGAAGAGGTCATTGTCGTCCGCGACCGCAACGACAACAAGATTCGGGCCTTCCTGAACTCCTGTCGCCACCGTGGCATGAAGGTCTGCCGGTATGACGAGGGCAACGCCCTCGTCTTCACCTGTCCCTTCCACGCTTGGACTTATGACACGACTGGCAGCTTGGTTGGTGCTGGTTTCTACAACCGCCCGGATGCCTCCACCGACACCTTGCCACGTGAGAACTGGGGCCTCAGCGAGGTTGCGCAGTTCAAGAACTTCTACGGCTCCCTCTGGGCGACGTGGGACCCTAAAGCCCCGTCCTTCGAGGACTACCTTGGCCCCTTCGCCGAGAGCCTTCGCCACTGCCTCCAGTCGAGCGACGGTGAAGACAACGGGCTTGAGTTCTTCACGCCGTTCCAGCGCCACCGTCTCCCGACCAACTGGAAGGTTCCTGGCTTCACCTCGGTCACCGACCTCACGCACACGGCCATGACGCACCGATCGTCGCAAGCCGCAGGCCTCCACCAAGATCGTGGACAGGGCAAAGAGAAGCCCACTATCCCGTTCCCGCAGGAGAAGTACGCCATCGGAGACCACAGCCTCGGCCACGGTGGGATGTGCACGTTCTACAACCAAGCGGGCGTCCCGCAGTACACCAACGAATGGTTCGAACCTGGCGTTGACGACTACTTCCGTGATGCCACGGAACGTAAAGCCCAGAAGTACGTCGACCGTGTCATGGCCCCCCATGGCTGGGGTGGCGGTCACTTCGCCATCTTCCCCGCCGTCATGGTGGATAGCTGGCGCCTACGCTGGTACCACCCGCACGAGACCGGCATGACCGAGCGCTGGACGCTCTCCGGCGTCGACAAGAACGCGCCGAAAGAGGTGAAGGACGCGGTACGGCATTACTCCGAGCGCTTCAACGGCCCGATCGGTTTCTTCGAGTCCGACGACATGGAGAACTGGAACTACGTGTACCCGGCCAGCCAGGGCGCCCGAGCGCGCAAGCTGGACTATTTCTTCCGGAACGGAATCGGCCATGGCAAGTACGACGACCGCCTCCCTGGGGTCATCGTCAACGGCTCGTACACCGAAGAAGCCCAACGCGCGCGCTTCAGCCGGTGGCTCGCCTTCATGGAAGCCAAATCCTGGGATGACCTATACCCGATCAACAAGTCCAGCGCCCGTCGCATCTGGTAAACCCCCTCCGGCAAGGAATGAGCAATGGCTGAAGCAAACAAGTACGACCTCTCAGGGCAGGGTGGGATCCAGGTCTGGACCAACCTCCCTGACGGCGTAAAAATCACGCTCCTCAACGGAGCCCACGGCGAAGTCATCGCGAATCCCCATGACGGCGGATTCATACTGGTCAAGTTCGACGAATTTCCCACCGACCCATCACGCGTGGGCACACAGGGATACGTATTCTTCAACGAGGTTCGGTCTGCGCAGGACTAGGTCACCGCGATGGCGGGCCACGCCTGTTCGACCGGACGAGGAGTAATGAGATGGTAGAGATTGGCTCAGACAGAGCATCCCTAGAACGTTTGATATTGCAGCAGGAGCTAGAGAAGTTCCTGTACAGAGAAGCGCGCCTGCTTGATGAGCGGCGGCTGGAAGAGTGGCTCGACCTATTGGCCGAGGAGATCCACTACTGGATGCCCATGCGGAGAAACGTCAAGTTCGGCGATTGGGACAGGGAATTCACCAGCGCTGAGACGGAGATCAACTGGTTCAACGAGGGTAAAGAGATCCTTGAGGGCCGCATCCGGCAGCTCAATACGGGTGTCCACTGGCCTGAGGAGCCCGTCTCTCGCTACGAGCACATAGTTACCAACGTCGAGATCATGGACGTTACTGGCGACGAGATACGCGTCAACAGTAAGTTCTTCTGCTACCAGAACCGCCTCCAAGATGAGGTGAACACCTGGGTAGGCCGCCGAGAGGATCTGCTGCGCCGCGACGCAGAGACCGGCTTCAAGGTCGTCAAGCGCAAGATCATCCTCGCCCAAAACGTGATGCTGCCAAAGGTCGTCAACACGTTCTTTTAGGCTGCCCGCTGGGATGATGGGATGGGATGCAAGACAGGAGCGGGGGAGGGGATTGTCCTTGACCTCACACCTTGCACGAGAGAGTACCCTACGGCGAGAGGCCCACATGAGCCTCTCGCCATTGCATATATGGAGAAGCCATGACCGCGCGAATCGAGTGGAGAACCAACGGTAAAGGCGACGACGCGCTGATCTACGTAGGTGAGTTCGGCGAAGACAGCAACACCGTACTCAGGACGTGGGAAGCAGACGCCGCCCACCTCACCGACTTCTTGAACAAGATGACGGGATTTGCCACCGACGTCGTAGGCTTAGAGGTCGACGCCGAGAAGCGCGACCCGCTGCTGTATGGCCGACTCGTCATGACGCGGTCGCCCCACGGGCAGGTCATGCAGATCGACCCTGAACTCTACTGGGATGCCATCTACTACTGGTTCCGATCCAACGGTAGCGACCCCCACCCGATGCGCGAACTCACCACGTAGCTCCTAGGCCCGCGCCATGCGAGCGCACCGCTCATCACATGGTGATGACGATCTTGCCAACGAATCGGCCTTCCCCGAAATGCCGCAAAGCATCTGCGGCCTCGCTCAGCGCGTAGCGACTATCGATGGTAGGCACTACTTTCCCTGCCTCGATAAGCTCCGCCAGGAAAGCCAAGTCTTTGTTCGGCTTCAGCGCTAGGATCCCGAACTTCTTGCTGCCGATCACTGAGAGGATCGATCCCACGACCAGCCCCTGGAATATCCGTCCCATGGAGCCGCCGGCCATGACGTAGATTCCCCCAGGGTTCAGCACGCGCCTGTAATCGAAGATCGAATGATGCGCCTCAAGATCAACGATCAGGTCGTAAAGCTCGCCACCCTGGGTGAAATCCTCGCGCGTGTAATCGATGACGTGGTCAGCGCCGACCGCGCGCATGCCGTCCAGCTTGTTCGCGTTGTCCACGCCGGTCACCTCAGCCCCGAACGACTTGGCGATCTGCACGGCGAACGAACCTGCGCCACCGCCAGCCCCGTTCACCAGCACCTTTTGCCCTTGCTGAACGTGCCCTTTGTCGCGAACACCCTGGAGGGCGATGACCGCCGCTTGCGGCACCGCCGCTGCCTGCTCGAATGTCAGGTTGGTAGGCTTCAGCGCCAACACATCTTCACGAACGCATGCGTACTCGGCAAAAGCGCCAAACCCACTCCCCGATAGATCCCCGAACACCTCATCACCGACGTGAAGCAGCGACACGTTTGCACCAACCGCTTCGACCTGTCCTGCGATGTCACAGCCGAGGATCGTGGCTTTTGGCTTCCGAAGGCCCCCGCCCGAAACACGAGCCATGAATGGCTTGCCTGTCAGGAGACCCCAGTCCCACGCGTTTATGGAAGCCGCGTGGATCCGCACAAGTACCTCGTTGTCCTTCGCGACTGGCTTGTCGACCTCTTTGAGCGCGAGAACATCCGGTGAGCCGTACTTCGTGTAGACGATCGCTTTCATCGTGCCCTCCCGCCTCGTCGTTGGTTACTTGGATTCCTCGACCTGAGCGACCGCCTCAGCCTCACATCGTGATGACGATCTTCCCGGTGAATGTGCCTTCCAGGAAGTACCGGAACGCGTCAGCGGTCTCGCTCAACGTGAAACGTCTATCGATGACAGGCACGACCGTGCCTGCCTCGATCATTCCGACCAAAAGATCGAGACCCTCGTTCGGTTTCGCTCCAACCGTGCCCATCTTCTTGCGCCCGAGCATCGAGACGAACCGCCCCACGAGCTCCGCCTGGAAGAAGCGCGCCTGGGAACCACCGATCACGCCGTATGCGCCCGTGGGACTCAGCGCGCGCTTGTAATCGAAAGTCGAACGCGACGCCGCAACATCGACGATCAGGTCGTAGCGCTGGCCGTTCTTCGTGAAATCTTCCTGCGCGTAATCGATAAAGTGATCCGCACCGAGCGACCGCACCACGTCCCGCTTGCTGGCGCTGTCCACGCCCGTCACCTCGGCCCCAAACGACTTAGCGATCTGCACCGCGAGCGTCCCCACCCCACCCCCGGCGCCGTTGATCAGAACCTTCTGCCCTGGCTGGATCTGTCCGTTGAAGCGAAGAGCTCCTAGGGCGAGGGCGCCCACCTGCGGCAGGGCCGCCGCCTGCTCGAACGTCAGGCTCGCAGGCTTTTTCAGCATGGAGCTTTCGCGCGCACACACGAACTCGGCGAACCCACCCCAACCGATCGAGAGCAATCGCTTGCTGACCTCTCCGAACACCTCATCACCTACGTTGTGCAACGTGACGTTGCTGCCAACCGCTTCAACCCGCCCCGCTACGTCTGTTCCCAGGATCTTGTGTTTGGGCCTTAGGAATCCCTCGAACGGACGAGCCAGCAAGCTGCCTCTTAGGAAATCAACGTCCCATGAATTGATGGACGCTGTGGTGACCGCTACCAGCACCTCATCGTCCATCGGAACCGGTTTGTCGACTTCCTGGAGCTTGAGAACGTCAGGCGAGCCGTACTTGTTATAGACGATTGCTTTCATATGTTGAACGCCCTTTTCTGAGTGCATCAGGCTGTGAACAGAGTGCGAGCCGCTTCCCTAGTGCCAACCTAGTTCGCAGTCGTGAACCGGGCATGCACCGAGTGCGATCGCCCGTGTGGTTCGTGTGCCGTCCCCGCAGGCGTGCGGGCGCGTTGACACTCCTTCGGGCCAGTCCTACCATCGCCAAAGGTGCCGTATCAGGTAGCCCTGCGACGAATTTCACAGGAGTTTCCCCCGCATGCTCTCTGTTTCTGACAACGAGAAGATTACGCGCGTCGGACGCGGAACGCCCATGGGCGAACTCATGCGCCGCTATTGGCAACCCGTCCTCCTCTCCCGCGAGGTCGCCGAGCCCGATGGCGACCCCATCCGCGTACGCATCCTGGGTGAGGACCTGGTCGCTTTCCGCGACACCAGCGGTCGCGTGGGCATGATCTCAGAGTGGTGCCCCCATCGCCTCACGTCCATGTTCCTCGGTCGCAACGAGGAGGACGGCCTCCGCTGCGTGTACCACGGCTGGAAGTTCGACGTGACAGGCGCTTGCGTGGACATGCCCAACGAGCCTGAGGAATTCGACTTCAAGCACAAGGTCAACATGGTCGCGTACCCCACGCTCGACATGGGTGGCGTGATCTGGGTCTACATGGGCCCCGCTGATCAGCAACCTCCCCCTCCCAAGTTCGAGTTCACCCAGCAGCCCGAGACTCACCGTGGTGTGTCGAAGGTCATTGAGGAGTGCAACTGGCTCCAGGCGATGGAGGGAGGACTAGATTCTGTCCACTCGTCGTTCCTCCACCGCAAGTTGGCCGCAGGCGACGGCCTTGGCTTCGATGGTCTTCGCGCCGACGCGACCGCCGGGCGACTGGACGTGGAGACCGAGGACTACGGCTACCGCTACGCCGCGCACCGGCCGATACCCGGTAGGGAAGACAACTACGTCCGCTCGTACCATTTCGTCATGCCCCACGTGCAGATCCGTGCGGCGCAGTTGAACAATGATGGCTCCTGGTTGAAGTTCAAGATCGCAGGCCACCACTGGGTGCCCATCGACGACCACACCACCCTCGTCTGGAACTGGCTCTACAGCCTCGATGAGCCGCTAACCAAAGACGAGCAGGAGGAGCGTGGCTTCGGCAACGGCCCCAACGACGTTGACCAGCAAACGTTCCGTGCTGCTGGTAACAAGCGTAACGATTGGCGGATCGACCGCGCCAAGCAGCGCACCGCTAGCTTCACAGGCATCGATGGAGTGAACGCTCAAGATAGGGCAGTGCAAGAGTCCATGGGGGCGGTCGTCAATCGCTCGCAGGAGCACTTAGGCCAGACGGACAAGGCCATCATCACCATGCGCAAGATGTTGATGAACGCGATTGCGGTCGTGCAGGACGGTGGAGTGCCGCCTGGTGCGTCGGATTCCTACTACCACCTACGTGGGATCGAAGAAGTGTTGCCGCAGGATGCTGCGGGGCTCGAAGTTCTGGCTGACAAGATGTTCGCCAGAACCAGTTGATTGATTCAGCCCCGCTAGCGGGCTAAAGTGTCGGCCAAGGTGAGAACCCGAGCCGACCCATACGCAGTGAGGAGATCAGAGATGCTTTCAGTTGCTGATAACGAGAAGTTGACGAAGGTCGGGCCGGGGACTCCCATGGGGAACCTGATGCGCCGCTACTGGCAGCCCGTGCTGCTTGCCCGCGAGGTTGCGGACAACGACGGCGACCCCATCCGCGTGCGTATCCTCGGCGAAGAGTTGGTGGCGTTCCGCGACACCAGCGGGCGCGTGGGCCTCATCTCCGAGTGGTGCCCCCATCGCCTCACGTCCATGTTCCTCGGTCGCAACGAAGAGGACGGCCTCCGCTGCGTGTACCACGGCTGGAAGTTCGACGTTACGGGCTCATGCGTGGACATGCCCAACGAGCCCGAAGAGTTCGACTTCAAGCACAAGGTGAAGATGATCGCCTACCCAACAGAAGAGATGGGCGGCGTCATCTGGGCCTACATGGGGCCCGCCGAGTTGAAGCCTGTATTGCCGAAGTTCGAGTTCACGCAGCAGCCTGAGTCGCACCGTGGCGCGTCCAAGGTGATCGAGGAGTGCAACTGGCTCCAGGGGCTTGAAGGCGGCATCGACAGCATCCACTCGTCGTTCCTGCACCGCAAGATCGGCGAAGGCAAGGGCATCGGCCTCGATGGCCTTCGCGCAGAAGGCCTCGCTGGCAAGCTCGACGTTGAGCCCACGGACTACGGCTACCGTTACACGAACTCGCGTGGACTCCCCGGCAAGGGGCAGAACTACGTCCGCGGCTACCACTTCGTCATGCCGCACATCCAGGTCCGCGCCGCGCAGTTGAACAACAACGGTGACTGGTACAAATTCAAGATCGCAGGGCACCACTGGGTGCCCATCGACGACCACACGACGATGGTCTGGAACTGGTTCTACAGCCTGGACGAGGCGCTGACCCAGGATGAGAAGGACGAGGAGATCAGCGGGAACGGCCCGGCGTACGTTGATCCCGTGACCTTCCGGGCAGCAGTGAACCCGCGCAACAACTGGTTGATCGACCGTGACATGCAGCGCAAAGAGAACTTCACGGGCATCCAAGGCGTGAACGCGCAGGACAGGGCGGTTCAAGAGGCCATGGGCCCCATCGTGAATCGCTCCAAGGAGCACTTGGGCCAGACCGACAGGGCCGTCATCATGACGCGCCGGATGTTGCTGAAGGCCGTCGACACAGTCGCCGACGGTGGAACGCCCCCAGGACTCGGCGAGTCCTACTACGCGGTTCGCGCTATCGAAGACGTTCTACCCGAGGAAGACTTCGGGCTAGATGCGCTATCGGAGCGGATGTTCGCAGGAGCTCGCTAACTCTTGGGATGCTGACTGGTAGGCCGAATACGGGGCGGCTGCGTGGCCGCCCCGAGTCACCTTAGTCGGAGGCTGCAAATGCTGAGCGCCAGAGGAGGCTAGCCCGATGACCACGACTCCTACAGGTGATTCCTCCACGGCAGTGGGGCGCTGGCGATCGATGGTGGAGGCAGACCGGGAGCAAACAGCCCGCGTCGCCTCGCAGCAGGCGGGCGGCCCTGGTCAGCGGTGGAGCGGGGGCCGGGCTGAGACCTTCCGGGCCGATCCTCACCGCGTAGGGGACCCCAACGTCGATCTGATCGCCAGCTTTCAGCGACCCGATCAGACGTGGTTGGATGTGGGTGCTGGCGCCGGTCGGTTGACTCTTCCTCTCGCGTTGAACTGCAAGCACGTGTACGCCGTAGAAGCAGCCCCACCCATGGCGGCGATACTCACGGAGCAGGCCGCAGCCGCAGAGATTTCCAACGTTACCCTCATAGAAGGGCGCTGGCAGGACGTCGACGCGCCGATGGCTGACATCGCACTTTGCTTCAACGTGATGAACTTCGTTCCTGACATCGATCTGTTCATTACGAAACTGAACCAGCACGCCCACGATCGCGTGTTGGTCGTCTTGATGAAGGATGGTCCGATGGCCAATGTGGCGCCGTTCTGGCGTCTCGTGCATGGTACTGAGCCCGCTCAACCCCCAGCGCTGGCCGAGTTGCTGGCAGTGCTCTGGGAATTAGGGTTCTATCCCGATGTGCAGATGCTCCCGCCGCGCTATCGAGTCTCGAAGGATCGCGAAACCGTGCGCATGCTCATGGCGGATCGATTGGGTGTGGTGCCAGGCAGCCCCGAGGAAGGCCGCTTAGAACTCGCTCTGGACGAACTCCTTGTGCCGATCGAAGGTGGATTTGCCGTCCGCGGCGCTGAGTGGTTCCGTGAAGCACTGGTGACCTGGCGCCCTCAGGCGTCAAACACACTGTTAACCTGCGTGTAACTGTTACGTAACCTAATCGCCAGACCGTGCATCTAAGCTAGTACCAAGCAAGACGCCAAGCACGGTCAGGGTGGTCCCTCCCGAAGATCAACAAATGGGGCATGAGTAGTTGTGCAGCGTCGAGCAGGCCCGGGGTGTTCCTCCCAGCACCCTGGAAGAGGCGGGGCCTTCCCCGCCTCTTTCTTTGCCCGTCTTCAGGGCCGCTTTCTGTAAAGTAGATTGGTCGCTTCGTTCTGGGTTTGTTCGGCCGATGCTATGCGATAATAATCAGCTTGGATGGTCAGTTTCCACGGGTGATTCGTGCGGATCGATTGCGCTGCCCCCTGGTGCCTTGGCGCTTCACTCGCGCGATCGGTGGGCGTATTTGTGATATCTCGTGATGCCTCGCGATGAAGGATCCCATCTTGGCTAGTCGATTCCCTGCAGTGGTCGTGCGCATCGCGCAGGCGGTTGCTGACGCAGGAGGAACAGCATTCCTGGTAGGTGGCGCCGTCCGAGACTCGCTGTTTGGAGCGCCTAGTGTTGACTTCGATCTCGAGGTCTACAGGATTCCTCCGCCAACGCTCAATCGTGTGATGAAAGCGCTCGATCCGAGTTGGATGGACACCGTGGGGGCATCATTCGGTGTACTCAAGGCCCAATTCGGCGAACACTTAGTCGACGTGTCCCTCGCTGGGGGCGACCCTAATCCGGGCACGGAACAGGGGCGCGTCCAGGTTACAGAAAACCCGCCGATGCCCTCCCGCGAAGCTGCGCGCCGTCGTGATTTCACCATAAACGCGATGGCCATCGATCCGCTGTCTGGGCAAGTCTTCGATTACTTTGAAGGCCAACAAGACCTCCAGGCGACCGATGCACAGCGGTTCGGCGATGATCCACTCCGTGTTTTGCGGGCTGCTCAATTTGCGGCCCGCCTTGAGTTCTCGATCGAACCTAGAACGATTGAACTTTGCCGAGCCGTAACACTCACGCCTGAGTTCGCTGCGTTACCCGCAGATCGGATAGGGCCAGAGTGGCGGAAGCTGCTTCTGATGAGCCGCAGGCCCTCCATGGGGATGCGCGCCGGTTTACAGGTCGGCGCCTGGAGCGTCCTTCACCCTGAACTTCAATCGCTCGTTGGTTGCCAGCAAGACATGGGTTGGCACCCCGAGGGCGATGTCTGGACACACACCAATATGGTGATTGATGCAGCGGCCGAGATCGTGCACCGGGAGCAGATGACCAACGCCGACGAAATATCGATCATGCTTGGCGCGCTTTGTCATGACTTCGGTAAACCGGGCACCACTGAGTTCATAGATGGGCGATGGCGATCACGCGGGCACGAAGCCGCAGGGCTGGTTCCCACCCGCTCGTTCCTGTCGCGCATCGGACTCGCAAAGGGGATGCACGTGAAGATTGAACGATTGGTCGCTGACCACCTTTTCCCGAGCATTCACGCAGGCACCGCAACTGATACGGCCGTCCGGCGACTCGCGAAACGATTGCAACCGGCCACCATCAAAGAACTCGTACTCGTACCCGAAGCCGATCAACGCGGGAGAGCGCTCCCCTGGAAGGGCTTTCCTGCTGGAGAGGCGCTAGTAGCCCAGGCTTCACGACTATCGGTTCAGGCAAACGCCCCCAAGCCCCTGATTTCCGGCCAGGACTTGATCGACAACCTTGGTTTAGTCCCAGGGAAACCATTTGGTCGAATCTTGTCTGGGGTTGAAGAAGCGCAGATAGCCGGTGCGGTCACTACGTTTGAAGAAGGGCTAGCAATGGCTCGCTTGATCGCTACTCAACCTGACCTATGAGCCAAGGCCTGACCCCTCGAAAGTTCTTGAACGAGACTCCGAGTCGTGAGCTACTGACCTGACAGTAGGTTGCCAGCACCACCGCGAGCGTGAACACCGTGGCTCCGAAGATCGTTGCCACGCGGGTCACTGGCGACCCATTATGACCGATGGCAGGGCTGTTCAATGAACGCTTCTCGCGTTGGTGCCAGCGCACCTCTGTCCCAGCCACAGTACTGCCCATGGCGCGGTCTGACGTAACAGCGCGGGAACGTCTTGGTTGGATTTGCGTGTACGAACGGTGAACGGTTCGCCTTCCCTTCCCGTATCCATGCGCTCCCCGGTCGCTACCCGCCTATAATCCCCTACGTGACCACCGTAGGCGAATTGGGGGAGTTCCCCCTCATCGAGCGCATCGCGTCCGCGATCGACCGCGCGTCCCTGGCTGCGGCCACCGCCGGTGGCTTCAGTTTGGCGCTCGGGATCGGCGATGACGCCGCAGCGTGGTCGCTGGCCCGTGGCGTCCAGGTGACCACCACCGACACCGCCGTCGAGAACGTCCACTTCACGCAGCAGACCACTCCTTGGGCAGACCTCGGCTGGCGAACGTGGGCGGCCAATGTCAGTGACATCATTTCAATGGGCGCGACTCCACTAGTAGGCGTCGTCACCCTGGGTATACCTGGCTCGCTGGACGTCACGGCCATCGACGACCTCTACGTGGGCATGATCGACGCCTGTCGCGCCTATGGCACGCTGATAGCAGGCGGCGACATCGTGTCCTCGCGTGACGTGTTCGTGTCCGTTGCGCTGATGGGCGTGTGCGAAGGAGAACTGCTCCGCCGCGATGTTGCCCAGCCTGGCGACGTGATCGGCGTATCGGGCCCCCTCGGCGGCTCCGCAGGTGGCCTGCGCGTGCTCCAACGTGGCCTCATGTCGAGCGACGCATTGCTGACGGCCCATCGCCGTCCTACGCCCCGCGTTTCCACAGGCCAGGCCCTGCTGGATGCGGGCGTCACCGGTGCGATGGATGTCTCTGACGGCCTCGTCGCCGACCTCGCCAAGCTCTGCCGAGCCAGCGGTGTTGGCGCCAGGGTGGATTCCCCCCTCGTACCCGTCGCATCGGCCCTGCACGAGTCGTTCTCCGATGAAGAATCGCTTTTGTGCGCGTTGGGTGGCGGTGAGGACTACGAAGTCCTGTTTACCGGCCCACGCCAAGCCGTCGAGCGCGCCGTCGCGTCCATCGACGGCGCAGCCGTGATCGGTGAGATCGTCACCGACACGCCCGGCCGCGTGATCGTGCTTGGTGCCGACGGCAACGAACTCGAGGTCAGCGACGCTGGCTGGGAGCACCTGTCCACATGAGTGGCCTAACCCTAACGACTGATAGCCCGGAGGCCACTCAGGCGTTCGGGCGTCACATCGGCGAGGCGCTGGGAATCGGCGACGTCGTGCTGCTGGCAGGTACGCTGGGCGCTGGCAAGACCACGCTCACCCAGGGCATCGCCTGGGGCGCTGGTGTCACCGAGTACGCCCACAGTCCCACCTTCGTGCTCGTTCACGAGTACGCGGGTCGTATCCCCATCTACCACCTCGACCTCTACCGTTTCGAGGGCGCATACGCAGTCGACGACCTGGCCGAAGTCGAAGACCTGGGCATCGACGAGATGCTGGAGACCGGCGCGTGCATCGTAGAGTGGGCCGAGCGAGCGGCTCAGGTGTTCCCTGGCGATTTCCTTGAGATATCGCTGGCAGAAGGCGACACGCCAGACCAGCGCATCGTGACCCTCGCGGCGCACGGCACACGCTACGAAGAGATGATCGCGGCACTGGAGAGCTTCACCGAATGACAAGCCTTTACCTAGCGATAGACACCTCCACCCGCTACGGCGCCGTCGGCCTCTGGTCCGCCGGTGCCCTCGTGCGCGCGCATTCCTGGTACTCCCGGCACAACCATACCTCCGAACTCATGCCTGCCGTCGAAGCCGCCCTCGCCGCCTCTGGCGCGACGATGGCCGACCTCACCGGCATAGCCGTGGCTCAAGGCCCAGGGGGCTTCTCCGCGTTGCGCTCCGGCCTTGGTGCCGCCAAAGGCCTCGCCTTCGCAGCGAACCTACCCGTGGTTGGCGTCAGCACCGTTGAGGCCAGCGCGTACCCCCACCGTGGCGCGGGCCTACCGGTCTGCGCCCTCATCGAATCCGGGCGCGGCATAGTTGGCTGGGCCCGCTTTCAGTTGAGCGGGGACGGGCAGGGCGCCACCTGGGTGCGACGCACGCCTGACCGAGTCACGTCGCTGGATGCCATGCTCACCGCCCGTGGACGCCACACGTTGTTCTGCGGCGAGGGCGTCGCCACCCATGCAGACGCTATCCGTGAAGCGCTGGGCGACAAAGCCCACCTGGCCATCGAGCCCGCGCCCCTCAGTCGCATAGCGGGCGTCGCAGAGTTGGGCGCGATTCGCCTGGACGCTGGCGACGCCGACCCCGTGGCCAGCCTTGCGCCCCGCTACTTACGCTCGCCAGCCATCACGGCGCCCAATCCGCCCAAGGCCATCATCCAGGCGAGTCACGCAGGTCGATCACGAGCCGGTCGCACGCAGGCCTGATAATCTACCGCGAGTCATCTCAGTGAGCTAAGGCAGGAGAAGCCAATGGTTACAGCGATACGCACCAAGAAGATAGACGCGGATACCCACTTCAACCTGACCGTCGACTACGCCCTGCTCAAGGACATGCTGCCCAACTCACTGAACGCCCAGCTACATGACATGATGTGGCACGACGCTCTGCGCGTGGTGGACGCGGACAGCGTTCGTGCGGCGCTCACCGGCGGCCCCGTAGCCGACCACACAGGCGATCCTGAGTGGGATCTCGAAGCGCGCCTCATTGAGATGGATCGGCTGGGTTTCGACATGCAAGTGCTGAACACCCAACGGGCGATGCCTTCACCCCTGAAGGCCCAAGGCGACACCCCACTCTGGCTTCGCACAGCACTCGGCCAGCTCTACAACAACGCATCAGCCGATATCCAGAAGAAGTACCCCGACCGCTTCATCGGACTCATCACCGTCCCCTGGGATGACATCGACGCCTCGGTGAAAGAAGTGGAGCGCGCAGCCGCACTCGGCCTCAAGGCCGTCAGCATCTGCGGAAGCTGGGTGGATCAGAACCTGGACGCGTACGAGCTCTACCCCTTCTGGGAGGCCGTCAGCGGCCTGGGCCTGGCCTGCAGTGTCCACAACCACACCCAAGGCCACCGGGGCACCATGTACGACCACCAGACCGAGTACCCCATGGTTAGAGGTGGCTCCGGAAAACTGAACAGTGGGGATAAGTGGATTCCCTGCTCCGGTCGGGCATGATG
>JAQCEV010000071.1 GCA_027618515.1 Chloroflexota bacterium
CCCGCTTGCGGGATGGGCTCTTCTCAAAAGGCAACTGGGAGGAGTTGCCTGCTATTCGTCGATCCAGGCGTTCTCGAAGATCTGGTGGTACATCTTGTTTGTACCGCGCCAGCCGACGTTCTTGACCTCGGGACGAGTGATCACGCCGTTGCCCCAGACCGGGCTCGTCACGCGATACGACTGATCTGCAACGTAGATCTGGAGCTCTTCAACGATCGCGGGGCGGGTTGAATCGTCGGAAGCCCACAGCTTCTGCACGATACCGTCCAAGTGCTCGTCAGGTGCGTTGGACAACGTGCTCGGGGGCTGCACGCCACTCCAGTAGTACGAGGATGCGATGTCATTCAGGTCGAAGCTATTCGTCCAGCCAAAGTAGACATCGTCGTACGACTGCTGGTTCCCCTGTCCGAGGAATGGGCCGTACTCCATCATCTTGAACTCAGCGTTGATGCCAACCGCGCGCATCATCGTGAGCATGGTCTCTGCGACCTCCTGCCAAGGCGACCCATACTGCGCTGTCCAACCCACAGACGCGGAGAACCCGTCTGGGTATCCGCTTTCTGCTAGCAGTGCTTTGGCCCGCTCTGGGTCGTACTGCATGTACTGCTGAACGTCTTCGGGGTAGTCACCAAGTTCGAGGGCCTCGGGGTCCAAAGGCCATGCCTGAAGAACCGATTGCCCATCGCCTCTTAGCGCCGCCGCTATAACCGCATCTCTGTCAATCGACATCGACAGCGCTCGCCGAACCCGGACATCGTTCCAGGGTTCCTTGTCGAGCCGTAAGCGGATCTCCATGTGGAAGAGGCTCGGGCAAGACTTCGTAAAGAATTCAGGGTTCGTCCGCTCGATCTCCTGAAGGGTCTGAGGACCTGCGGCGGGGAAGACGTTGATCTGTCCCGACCTCAGTGCCGCGAGCCGAGTCGCCGCGTCAGGAATGACGTGCGCCTCAACAGCGTCGGCATACGGCAGGCCGTCCTTGAAGTAATCAGGGTTGCGCTCGAACGTCATCTTCACGCCGCTCTGGTGCTCCACGAACATGTAAGGGCCGGTGCCCACCCACGATTTAGTGGGGTCTTCCAAGTCGGCTTCGGCGGATGCTTCAGGCGCCACGATCCAACCCTGGCGGTTGCCGCTAGTGAAGCCCGATATGAATCCAGCGAAAGCTTGCTTGAGGTGAACCTGAACCGTCTGTGCGTCGATCGCCTCTGCGTGGTCAAAGAACACCTTGCCCACGTAAGCCTGACCGGCCAAGCCTTTCGCGTAACGCTCGTTGAGCGTGAACACGACATCGGCGGCGGTCAGCGCTCGACCGTTCAACGGCGCGCGATTGTGCCACTTGATGCCCTCGCGAATCTTGAATTCGAGGACAGTAGGGGAAATGAATTCCCAGCTCTCCGCAATCTCCGGCTGAAGGACGTTTTCACAGCTGTCGCCGAACTGTGCCTCAGGGGAATAGAGCGGGTTGAACACGAGCTCTAGAGTCTTGCGGGTTGGGTCGAAGAAGCGAGTCCTGCCCCATGGATCCCACCCGGGCGGGTCACTGCGGATCCAGTACGCCAGCGTACCGCCGTATTGCGGACCAGTGTCAGGAGTAGGCGTGGCAGTCGCCACCGCCGCTGACTGAGTAGGTGTCGGGTCGTCAGACGAGCACGCCGCCAAGGCGAACAGGGCTAACATCCCAACCAGAACGGAGGCAAAGAGTTTCAAAGATCGTGGCATGATGGACTCCCAGTGATTGATCGCCTCTCCAGAGGAAAGCCAGAGGAAAGACGGAATACTCGTCCCCTGGTCTTCGAGACAGGATGACGCGAGCATGCACGTGGGTTTTAGCGCTTGTAACGATCAACTGTCAATGGGCTACGAGCCAGCCCCAAAGGCGGCCTCTTGTCGTTCTGGATTCGGCACGCCCCACTGACGAGCCGCCGATGCTTTACAAGCGAAGCCTCGGTGGGCTAGCGTGTGGCGGTGCTCGTAAGGTGGGAACAATGACGACGCTCCTAGAAGTCGAGAATCTCAAGACACATTTCTTCGCTCGCAACTCCGTCATCAAAGCGGTTGATGGCGTGACGTTTGACCTCGAGGAGGGGGAATCCCTCGCGTTGGTCGGGGAGAGCGGCTGCGGCAAGAGCGTCACAGCCATGTCTATCATGCGCCTGATTCCCAATCCTCCCGGCAAGATTGTTGGCGGATCCATCCGCTTCATGGGTCAGGACCTTCTCCAGGCGGATGAAGCAACCATGAGGGGCATTCGCGGGAACAAGATCGGAATGGTGTTTCAGGAACCCATGACCTCGTTGAACCCAGTGCTGTCCATCGAACGTCAACTGTCAGAGGCGGTTCAAGAGCATCTGAAGGTCAGCAAGAGCGCGGCGGTGGACCGAGCCGCGGAACTACTCGACCTCGTGGGTATCCCTGGTGGTAAGCAGCGACTGAAGGACTATCCGCATCAATTCTCAGGTGGGATGCGGCAACGCGTCATGATCGCCATGGCGCTCAGTTGCGACCCCAAACTCTTGATCGCGGACGAGCCGACTACAGCGTTGGACGTTACCATCCAAGCCCAGATCCTAGAGTTGATCCGCAAGGTGCAACGGGAGCTTGGGATCTCCGTGATCATCATCACCCACAATCTGGGAGTCGTCGCCAGGTATGTCGACCGTATCAATGTGATGTACGCAGGCCGGATCGTTGAGCGTGGGGTCTTGGGCGATATCTTTGCAGATCCGAGACACCCCTACACCAAGGGATTGCTTGCCTCTGTGCCACGTCTCGATCGCCCTAAGGGGTCTCGGCTGATTCCCATCGATGGCATGCCGCCTGATCTCAGTGCGTTGCCCGATGGCTGCGCCTTTCGTGAACGCTGTACCTACGCGGTGGATCGTTGCGCCACCGACACCCCGCTTGTGATGCCCGTGAGCAGCGGAGTAGGCCATCAAGCAGCATGTTGGATAGCCGATCAAGACACCGACGCCTCAGGGCGGCCGGTTGGGGCAGCAATCGATGGTTGACCAATCTACCGATCCGTCCCCAGCACTGGTGACGGTCTCAAACGTCAAGAAATATTTTCCCGTCAACTCCCGTGGCATCCTGCAGCGCAATGCTCAGTATGTGCGCGCCGTCGACGATGTCTCCTTCACGATCAAGCGCGGCGAGACCCTTGGACTTGTCGGAGAAAGCGGCTCCGGAAAGAGCACTCTTGGGCGGTGCATCGTCCAACTGCATAAGCAGACTGAAGGACAGATCAAATTCGACGGCGTCGAGCTCAGCACCCTCGGTAACAAAGAGATGCGGACGATGCGCCGGCGCATCAACATGATCTTCCAAGACCCGTACTCTTCCCTCAGTCCTCGAATGACAGCTGGCGGGATCATCGGCGAGCCCATTGAGATCCACAAGCTCACCGGGAGTAGCGCGGAGGTGCGCGACCGGGTCGAGGAACTCCTGCGTATCGTTGGGCTCAACCCGTATATGGCGGACCGCTACCCTCACGAGTTCTCAGGTGGGCAGCGGCAGCGTATCGGGATCGCGAGAGCGATTGCTGCAGAACCGGAATTCATCGTTGCGGACGAGCCTGTCTCAGCGCTGGACGTTTCCATCCAGGCTCAGGTCATCAACCTGATGCAGGACCTGCAGGAGCGGTTCAACCTCACCTACCTGCTGATCGCCCATGACCTCTCAGTCGTCCGGCACATCTCTGACCGCGTCGCGGTGATGTATCTGGGCAAACTCATGGAGATCGCTCCGTGCGACGATCTATACGAGACTCCACTTCATCCGTACACCCAAGCGTTGCTCTCCGCAGTCCCCGTTCCTGACCCGAAAGTTGAGCTGGAGCGAGAGCATATCGTCCTGCAAGGCGACATCCCCAGCCCGATCTCGCCTCCGTCGGGGTGCGTTTTCCACACCAGGTGTCCCATCGCAGTGGCAGAGTGCGCGATGACGGTACCTCCCTTGAGGGAAGTCGCTCCAGGGCACATGACAGCCTGCCTACGGGTCGGCCCCGACGCTATCTGAGCGCATCGCTCAACGCTGCCATTGCCTCGACCCACGCGGAATCGAACACTAGTCGAAACGGTGTATCCAACGTCGTTGCGTAATAGCCTCGGCCATCGTCCGTTGGCGCCCCGATTGAATACACCGTGCTGAAGTCTGTCCGTGCGTCGACTGGTTTCGACAACTGATAGGTGAGCCGCACTGTCATCGTCGGCGCTGCGAATCCCCGATCGGAGTCAGACCGATCCCCAGGTAGGAGCACCGTGATCTCTGTCGGCCCGCCTGCCAGCGAAAGCGCCCGTTCGTATTCGCTGCTGGTCATATCGCGAGCCGCCTCAGCGATTACGACTCGACCTCCGTCGGGCTGCTCGGGGTCGATCCCGAGGAACATCGTCGACCGGTCGCGGTCCCGGTCGACCTCCAGCACTCGCACCAGCTTCGGATCGACCCTGTAATACCAATACGGGTAGGGCGGGGCTTCAACCAAGGCCATAAGCACGTTGCCCCAGTCCGCGTTGACCAGGAATAATTCTCCATCATCCCCAACCGTCGCGTAATGGTGCCGCTCGTCGGGCGTCCGATCCCCGAGAAGCACACGGATTCGCGTATCGTCACCGAGCGTCAGGTCAACGATGGTAGGAACATCAAGGCCGAAGTCACTGAGATCTTTCGCATGCCCAAGCTCCCGCTCGACCTGTGGGCCTGACAGCAGGAGCACGATGCCGCCCCAGCGCTCGATATTCACAATGAGTCCCTGTGGGTCTTCGAACGTCCAAACGCCCGCGTTGCGAGTAAAGTGAGCAGACTGCCCGCCCGTTTCGATGGCCACGCTGACGATGGCATCCTGCTCAGCCGTGTACAGCCGAACGACAGCCTCTCCACCGATGAGTTCTCCGCTATCGCGGATCCAAACCATCCAAACGGCGAAGACCACCATGGCGGCCATGGAAACCAACCCAAGCCTGATTGCTACGCTCTGCATGCTGATCCCACCTAGCGGCGCCTCCACCAGAAGAACGCAGCACCCGCGGCCATCGCTGCGGGCAACAAGAACCAGGCCACATACCTGATCAGGTTGAACTCGTTCGCAGTAAGCACCAGCGGTCTGAATACTTCGGTCTTGGCCCGGATGGAGATCAGCGCCTGATCCTCCAATACCCAATTGACCGCGTTCAGGAACAGATCTCCATTGCCCAGGTCAGCGAAGTGACGGTTACTAGCGAAATCGGTGTCGCCGAAGACGACCAATCGTGTTAGCGGGCGCTTTGGATCAAACTCCGCTGTAGGAGATTCCGTAATCGTCCCCGACGCCTCAATGACCAGGCCGAGAGTGTGAGGCCCCCGCACATCGGAACCTTCGTCGAAGAGCTCACTGCCCAGATCGGTGGATACCCACGAGTCGGCGGAGCTGTTGGCGATCGGGCCGTAGCGCACCGGAACCGTCGCCCCCTCGTCCAGCCGCCGTGCGATGTCGGGCATGGCACGGAGCGCCGAGGCGCCTGGAAGCAAAGTCGACCCCAAGGGGCCGACGATGGCGCCTCCTTGAGTGATGGTCGTATCGCTTAGGTACTGGTCGCGCTGAACGACCAGGCTTCGTTGGTCGGAGGCTGCTGACCGAGCGGGGTCGACCACGGCTCCCGGGAGCTGCTCTAGCCCCCAAGTAGCCAGCATCGCGTGCGTGATCTCCGGAGAATTGCCATCGGGCTCCACCAACAAGACCGCGCGTCCGCCATCGGCGAGCCAACCAATAAGAACGTCGCTTTCGGCCTGAGTCATCTCCCCCTGTGGTGCTGCGATGATCAATGCTGAAGCGTCGCTCGGCACTCCCGTACGCAGCAGATTGAGGCTGAGGACGGAGTAGCCGTCCGCGCGGAGGCCACGAGCGGCAAAGCCGTATCCCAACGAGCCCCCACGAAGATCGTTGCTATCCCGCTCTCCGTGCCCTTCCACGAAATAGACGACATGTTGCTGCGTTCGCGTCGCAGACAGGATGGCGGTGACCATCCGTTGCTCGCTCAGGGCGTCTTTGTCGACAGCCACCCTGGCTCCGCTAGGGTCACTGGCGAACACCAGCGAGGGGAATCTCACCGCCCCGAAAGACCTAGCGACCGATGGCTCCAAGTCGGGGTCGACGAATCTGTAGCTGATCTGATCCGTGTGCTTAGCAAACTCGCTGAGTAGCTGCTCCGACGTTGCACGGAACAGCGAGTCTGATTCGTTAGCGGGCACGACGAACCCGATCACCTCTACCGGCGTGTCGAGCGCTTCAAGTACCGCTACAGCCTGCGGGGATATCTCGAACTGTCGTGTCGCCGTAAGGTCCCAACTTGCGCCCGTGGCATTCGCGATCACGTTGACCATAACCGCCAGACCCACGGCGATGGCGACCGTCGCGAGCCCCATTCCTGAGAACCGCCCGCGCCTGCCCATGAACGTCTTGAAGATCACGTCTAGCGACGCCATCCCTGCCGCCGCAAGCAGCCCCATGGACGCCACTGAGGTCACGAACGCAAACCCCGCTAGCTCAGGCACCCACACGGCCAGCAGCGTGCCCCCTACGAGCCCTATAGTGCCCAGGGCGGCCAACAGCGGCGCTGAGCGTCGTAGCGCGGCCATCATCGGTCTATTCCTCGACTTGCGATCAACGCCATCGGCGCGTCTCAAGGCTCAAGGTGGTGAGGAGCAGGAAAAACGCGATGAACGTCACGAAATAGGACACGTCAGAAATATCGATCACGCCCGCCACGAAACCGTTGTAATGCCCCGGCAGCGATAGCGACCGCAGCAGCACGGACGGCGCTCCCGCCACCACGTCCGCAGCCTGGTCAGCGAGGGTGAGGAACAGCAGAGCTACTGCCGACGTAGCGCCCGCGATGATTTGATTACTGCTGAGCGACGATGTGAACAGCCCCAGAGATGCCGCTGCTCCGCCGTACAGCAAGAGCCCGAGGTACCCGGTGAACAGCGGCCCCGTGTCTGGGTTCCCGTACCACGCGATCAGTCCAACGTAGATGAACGTAGGTATCACGATTCCAAGGAACATAGCGATCAACGCGAGGAACTTGCCTAGGACTATCTCCCATTCTTTGATGGGGGTGGTCATCAGCAGTTCGAGGGTGCCCATCTTTTGCTCCTCGGCTAGCAAGCGCATCGTCGCGATTGGCCCCCAGAGGATGATGGCGAAGGCGAGTGGCGTGAGCATTTCTCGGAGCGAAGCCTCAGGTACCGGCGCTGAAAGGCCACTCACCAAGAAATGGCCCGCCAGTGCCAGAAACACCGCCCCAACGACATAGGCCATGGGAGACGCGTAGTAGGCACGCGCTTCTTTTTGCGCGAGGGTCAAGACGTTACGCAACTTGACCGGCCTCAGGCGCGCGGGCCAGATCAAGAAAGGCGGCTTCCAGCGAAGGCCGCTCTTCCACCACCGACGCGATCACGATACCCGCGTGAACCAGTGCCACGATGACATCGTTCTGGAGATGCTCCCCCGAACCGACCACCGTCAACGCGGAGGCGCCGTGATCCATCGGTGCAGCGTTCTCGACCGAAGAGACGCTCGCTACACGAGCCAGCGACTCCGCCGCAACAGCGTCATCGCCTTCGATCCTAATCGTTAGGCGTCGCCGCGTCGGGTCTATCGCCGTGATGTCGGCGATCGGTCCATCGGCGACTACTCGTCCATCCTTCAGGACAACGGCGCGGTCGCATAGCTCGGCCGCCTCTGAAAGTTGATGGGTGCTCAGCAGAACCGTGTGCTGGCCGGTCAACGAACGGATGAGATCTCTAACCTCCGCCACCTGTACCGGATCGATCGAGACGGTAGGCTCATCCAAGATCAGCACGTCCGGGTCGTGCAGGATCGCGATGGCTAGTCCCGTCCGCTGCCGGTATCCCTTGGAGAGTTCAAGATCAGAACGTCGCGGTAAGCACCGAGGCCCACTTGCTCGATCACCTCATCGATCCGACGCTCTAGGTCATTCCCGCGCATCTTCCGCAGCCGTCCGAAGAAACGAAGCAAATCTTGGACGGTCAGATCCGTATACAGCGGCACGTCCTCGGGCAGGTATCCGACCACTTTGCGGACATCGAGAGAGTGGCTATTGACATCGAATCCTGCCACCGTGGCAGCGCCAGCCGTGGGAGGAAGGTACCCGCACAGGATGCGCATCGTCGTGGTCTTGCCGGAGCCGTTAGTCCCCAGCAGCGCGACTGTCTCTCCGCGGGTCACGGAAAATGACAGCCCTTCGATCGCCTTACGGGGACCGAAGAACCTAGTGAGCCCGCTCGTTTCGATCATAACGTCTTGCAAGGTCATGCCCGGTTGGCCGCGATACGAGACGACCAGTCAATATTTGATTTCGAATACCCCTGAACGTAGACTAGCGCCGCGCTCGAAACCGCCGTTCTCAGGAGTGCCGCAGCATTGTACCGCTTCCTAGTCAGACGCCTGCTCCTGGCAGTCCTGACGATGTTCATTGTGAGCATCGTCGCTTTCTTCATGCTGCGCTTGATTCCAGGCGGCATCATCGACCTGATGCTGGCCGACTTCGGCTACGCTGCAGACCGGGCCGTGCTTGAAGCACAGCTAGGACTCGACCAGCCGGTCTACACTCAATTCTTCAGTTGGTTCTTCGGTTTGCTGTCCGGCGATCTTGGTGATTCGCTGTGGACTAGTCGCACCGTCGCGGATGAACTCTCGGTACGCTATCCCGTAACCATCGAACTTGCCATCATCGCGCTCACCGTCAGCATCGTGGTGTCGATTCCCATTGGCATCCTCACCGCCGTTAGACAGGACACGTGGGTCGACTACGCGTTGCGTTCCACCTCCATCGGACTTGTCGCGCTGCCGGCGTTGTGGATAGGCACCCTAGTAGTGACCCTCCCCGCCATTCTTTGGGGATGGGCCCCTCCCTTGAGCTACGTGCCATTTACCACGGACCCTATCAAGAACCTTTCGGTCATGCTTCTCCCCGGTATCATCATCGGCATTCCGCTCATCGGTGGACTCATTCGTATGACGCGGGCGATGATGCTGGAGGTCATCCGGCAGGATTACATCCGCACCGCGTGGGCTAAGGGCCTCCAACCTCGCACGATCTGGTACCGCCACGCTGTACGAAATGCGATGATTCCTGTCGTGTCCTTGCTGGGACTCCAAGTTCCATTCTTGCTCGGTGGAACCGTGGTCATCGAGTTGATATTCAACCTCCCGGGGATGGGCCAGTACCTGCTCAATTCATTGACACACAGGGACTACGTCCCAGCCCAAACCATCGTGTTGATCTTTGCTGCTGGCACCATCTCGATCAACCTGATAGTGGACATGCTCTACAGTTATCTTGACCCCCGAATCAGGTACGCGTAGCAATGACAGCGAACGACAACCTAGGTATCAAGGTCGCAGCGCCGCCCAGGCGGCGCCGATTCACAACGTCAGGACTCTGGGTCTTCACTGTCCGGCTTTACCGAGAGAAGCCCTTGGGGTTCATCGGTGCTGTCATAGTCATGATCATGGTTTTAATGGCCGTGTTCGCTCCTTGGGTCGCTCCATACCCCTACGACGAACCGCACTATTCAAATTTGCTCGAAGGCTCGAGCACCAGCTTCATCTTGGGTACGGACTTCCTCGGCAGAGACTTATTCAGCAGGCTGGTTTACGGTGCCCGTGTCTCCATCTCCGTCGCGGTTGGTGCCGTATTGCTCGGCAGTCTTCTCTCCGGGTTCCTCGGGATCACGAGTGGATACCTAGGAGGGAGGTACGACACTATCGTCCAGCGATCGGTCGACGCGTGGATGAGCGTCCCCCCTCTGCTCTTCCTGCTATTCGTCATGTCTATTCTCGGACCGTCGGCTCTAAATGTGACCATCGTCCTCGGCCTCGTAGCCATCCGCGAGAGCCGTGTGCTCCGCGGCTCGGTGCTATCGATAAAAGAGAACGCGTACATCGAGGCTGCACGTATCAACGCGGCCAGCACCACGCGGATCCTGTGGAAACACGTGCTGCCTAACGTTATGGTTCCTATCATCATTCTGGCTAGCTTGCGGCTAGGCCTAGTGATCCTCATCGAGGCCTCTCTGAGCTTCCTCGGGTACGGCGTGCCTGCTCCCTTCCCGTCCTGGGGCAGAATGCTGAGCTCAGAATCCAGAACCTATATGGCATTGGCCCCCTGGTTGGCTATCTGGCCTGGCGTGTTCCTCAGCCTGACCGTCTTTGGGTGGAACGTCCTAGGGGATGCGTTTCGCGACCTTCTAGACCCCCGCATGCGAGGCACAGGCGGCGGGTACCGCTCCTGATTGCGAGCATGAGTTGACTGACGTCGCGATCATCGGGCTCGGTCCAGTCGGCCTCAGTCTGGCTCAAGCCGCGAAAAAAGCGTTACCCGGTGCTGAGGTCGTTGGGTTCGACCCGGACAGGGAGCGAGCCCAGCGGGCGCGTGACTCAGGCATCCTCGACGCAGTGAAGGACCGGCTCGCACCGGCATTGGAGGGAGCCTCCCTTGTGGTGCTCGATGTCGCCCTGAGCGAGGCTGAGCCTGCCCTCGAATCGATCGGCAAGCTCGCACCCCCATCGTGTATCGTCACGGACACCTGCTCGTTGAAACGGCCTGTCCTAGATTGGGCCGCCATGTTCCTGCCTCCAACCATGGGGTTCGTCGGTGGCCACCTGGTTCTAGATCAATCCCCGGGAGCAGGCGAAATCACGACGGCTGGTGCTACGTACTGCTTGGTTTGCGGCCCCGACACCCCTCCTGAGGCCATCCGCGTCGTAGTGGCCCTGGCGTCCGCAGCAGGTGCTGAACCGCTTTTCATGAACGCGGACGAGCACGACAGCTTCGTCCTGGCCACCAGCTACCTCTCGCAGATCGCCAACGCCGCGGCCATCGACGCCGTAGTCCGCAGCCCGGTCTGGAGAGACATCCAGAACCTCAAGGCCAACGCCTTCAATCTTGGTGCGGCCTCGTCTGCATCGGACGTCGACCAACTGTCCCTTGGCGACATCGCTACGCTGGGCGTCGACAACTTGGGCTCGGTCATATCCTGGATCGATCGCCTTCAACATGAGCTTAGCTCGATCAAGGACTCATTGGTCCGCGGCGTTGAGGCTGGCGAGATGGTGGACTTCGACACCATCAACCAAGAGCGCATCGAGCTCCTGACTCAGCGATCGGGAAGTGGCCCCAAGCCCGAGCGGCCAGGCGTGCGTGGCCTGCTGCTGGGAGAGTGGCTGAACGATCGCGCCAAGCAGCGACGAGGGGCCAAACGTCCCTAAGGGATTCGCGTCTTGGCCATCTCTTGCGCCAGCCAATCAAGCATGCTGGAGTCGAGGCGCACGTCGATCTCCTGTTCAGCCAGAGACGCACTCATCCACGCCTCGAACGCTCGCTCTTCGATCTGAGGCACGTGTTCAGGATCAACCGCGCGACTGGTGTCCCTACCGCTGACCACGTAGAGCGCGAACGCCTCACTCGGTTCCTCGATGGGCAGCGACGTCACCAGCGGCTCCACGCCCCATAGATAGTCCGCAACGTGCTCTGGTAAAGCGTCATACGGGAGCCAGCCAAGATCACCGTCATCGTCCGCTAACGAATACGCTGTCGCAAGCTGCTCGAATGGCGTGCCAGCCTCAGCGCGTTGCAGCACGAGATTGGCGGAATCCCGATCCGCCGTCAGGATGCGATGTACGTGGATCTGTGGCTGAACCGAGGGAAGCGTAGAGCCCAGGATCGCTGTCGCTTGAGACCTGAGGATCGCCGCCGCCATCTGGTCTCGGAATGAACCTTCGCTCAGCCGCCGTTGATCGAGGTACCTACGAAGCAGTTCGCTGATCTCTGATTCACCGATAGCGGCCTGGTCTCCGCCTGGCTCTGTGGCCAACAACAACGCCCGGATACGAATGTCGACCACGTCGTCCTCTGGAAGGCCGCCGAACAGATCGGCCTGCTGCCGGAGCACCTCGTCTTCAGTCAGCTCGGCGGCCGCGCCAAAAGCACGTGAACCGAGATCAAAGCGGCGCCCCTCCATGGAGGCCTCGATCTTCTCCACCCGCAGCATCTCCACTAACACGCTACGTTGGATATCTTGACCGTTAACGCGAACGAACCAGTCATCGTTGGGTTGGACGAAAACGAGGAAGAACCCGATCGCTGGCGCTGCGATCAAGACCGCAGCAACCACAACCGCCAAGAGCACCCGTCGTCGACGGGTGCTCTTGTGCTTCTCATCTTCAGCTATAGTCGGCACAGTTGCAGGAAACGTACTCCCTACACACCGTACAGCGCGCTGGGGTTGTCGCGCAGTATCTTCTCAGCGGTCGCGCTCGATATGTCGTCTCGCGCACGCATCTGACTCACCAGGTGCACTTGTGCGGACGGATCAGCGGAGAGTCGGTCGGTGGTACCAGGCGTGTGGTGCCCGTAGTCCGTACCCACGACGAGATGATCCTCACCTATGTAATTCATGAGGTAGGGGAGATCCTCTTCGACTTCGTACGAGATCCACATGTTGTACTTATCGAACAGCTTAGGGCCCCAGAAATTCTCATCTGCTCGCAACGTCCCACGGAGCTGGTACATCGCGAAGGGAATCCAAGACGCACCGGTCTCGATGAAGCCCCAACGGACGTTGGGGAATAGCTCGGGAATCTTGTTTGCGATCAGGTTGCGGAACGCCACGATGGGTGGGAGGCGACCATGAGTGAATGTATGACTCCGGCGGATGTCGACGAGATTGTTCAGGGCCGGGGCGCCTTGTCCTTGGTGGATAGTGATCGGCAGACCCAGCGCCTGGGCTTCTTCGTACACCGGGAAGAAGTAAGGGTCATCGAGGGTTCGATCGCCCTCGATCCCCCGGAAGAACACGCCACATGCGCCGTGCTCTTTCCCGAACCGCATCTCTGCGATCGACGCATCGATGTCCCGCAGCGGGGGGATGACCACCCACCGGATCCAGCCTTCGGCTTTGGCCCACACGTCTGCTAGATAACGGTTGTAGGCCTTGGCCAGTTCAACCTCATAGGCGACATCATGCGTGAGGAAAGCGAGGAACAACGTCGGGTAAACGACCTGCACGTCGCAGTTGGTCGCCAGCATGTCCTCGTGACGCATTGTCAGATCAAGGAGCTCCCGCGACTTCACGTCGACCCGATCTCGCACGTTTGACTGCGAAGTCGGTGTCACCAGGAAATTGCCGCCGCGGCCAGCAGGCTTCGGGGCGATCTGCCCATCGATCAGCCACATGTGGTCGACGCCCCCATAGAGCGTGTCGGGCGGCACCTCAACCACGACAGGACGTCGGGGGTGCCACGCAGGATCTAGGAAATTCCACATCTCCGGTGGTTCGGCGATATGTGTGTCCGCGTCGACTACGAGTGCCATCGTTCTTCACCCCTTAGACTCTAGTTTCAGGCTCAACAACCGCGCATGAGTATGTTCTTCGCAAATCTCATCGTCAAGGGAATCATACTCTGCGTAACCGCTCCTGAGCACTCTTGAGCACCGCGACGAGCCCCGAACGATTCAGAGGTCGATGCCCAGTCGACTCGGCCCACGGCATCCAGACTCCACGCGCCCAACCTGGCGAGCGAGCAAGTCAGAGTGCCTGTCCTTATCGATGGACACCTCGTCTCAACCATCGGTTCTGCTCAACGATCTCGCATGGGCTCGCCGCTATGCACTAGGACGACCGCAAGCTCCTTGTCCGCTAACCGATGGAGGGGACCGGAGTGGTGGACGACTGTGTCATGATCGAGACCATCATTACTCAGGGCAACAGCGGGCAGTTCCGTAACGGCCGTGCTGAGGCACCCGAAGGGCGAACGAGCGCACGGCGCGGAAACTCATCCGACCCCGCCACCGCCAAAACTAGTACGTTATGTAGCCTACGTAGAACGTCAGAACTGCCCCGAGAATACTTGTGCCAACGCCAACGAAGACGCCTTTCGCTTTGTTTGGGGAGCCGCTCACGGCCAGGGCGATCCCAACTACGAGCGCGGTCATCGCAACGAAGACGGCAATGAACCAAAGGTAAAAGAATACCCAAGCCCCTCCGGCTCCCCCGATGCTGAGCAGGCTGAATGCCCCGATCGTCCCCGCCGTCCAAACAAACCCTGTTTTGAAAGCTGTCGGAGACTCAGGACTGCGTCCACAAGGATCGGGGTACCGGGGCACCTCCCCGAGTGGAGCGTCACCCGTCAGCACACGCTTCAGAAACACGAGCCGATTCTGCGTCTCAGCGACCGTGTCGCCCTCAGAATCAACGTCCAGGAAGATGCGCGTGCCTTCGCCTTCTACCACGAAGGTGTAGTCGTATACGAAACTGGGTTCGCCGCCCGTCGACCGTAACTCGAACCGAGCTGGCTGCGCGACAACCGCCAACTCGTAGGTGTGGACATACCGGTCACCGGCGATCATACGTATGCGCTCGTAGGTCGCCCCGGCGGTATTCGCTTCGCCAGAAAGCTGCTTGACGAAGACTTGCCACTGCCAACGACTTGAGCCGACCTGGTCGACGGCGAAGTCGAACACCTCTTCGATCGGCCTTGGAACCACTACGGACGCTCGATGCTCAGCCATTGACCCCTTCGCTCCCACTAACGTGGTCTGCGGCCACGGACTCGTCATCGGCAGTATGAGCCGCGAGCGTATCCATGTATACCGAGTACCGTGGACGGTAAAACCCCACGCGTCAGGTCACCATCACAAAACCGCCCACGCCCCCCCCCCCCCCCC